>NZ_RCVK01000318.1:0-19164 GCF_003667485.1 Micromonospora sp. BL1 | reverse complement strand
CGCCCACCCCGCGAGCCGAACCGGCGCCCGAAACCACCCGCGCGAGCCGGAAGCGGCGTCCGAACCACCCGCGCGAGAGGGAGCCGGTGCGGCTGTCCGGCCCTCAGCGCGCGGGCTGGACCCCTCCGTCGAACGCGGCGGCGAGCGCGGTGAGCTGACCGGCGTACTCGATCCGGCCGGCCCACCCGGCGGGCCAGGCGGCCATGCCGTACGCGGCGCCGACGAACGCGCCGGCCAGGGCGGCGATGGAGTCCGAGTCACCGGCGGTGGTGGCGCCACGGGCCAGCGCGCCGACCGGGTCGTCGGTGTGGCGCAGCGCGCAGAGCAGCGCGGTGGCGAGCGCCTCCTCGGCGATCCACCCCTCGCCGGTGAACCGGCACGGGTCGCCGCCGTCGTCCGGGCGGGCCAGCGCCGCCTCCAGCCGGCCGAGCACGCGCAGGCAGTCGTCCCAGCCCCGGGCGACGAACTCGGCCGCGCTGCTCTCGCCGGGCCGCTGCCACAGGTCGCCCAGCCAGTCGTCCCGGTAGACGGTGCGCTGCTCCCGGGCCCGCTCGGTGAGCAGGCCGGGCAGCTCCGGCAGCGCCGCACCGTCGCGCAGCAGCCGGACCGCGTACGCGGTCAGCTCGCTCGCCGCCAGCCCGGTCGGGTGGCCGTGGGTGAGACCGGCCTGGAGCTGGGCCAGCCCGGCCATCGTGTCCAGGTCGACGTCGAGCAGCCCGACCGGGGTGACCCGCATGTTCGCGCCGCAGCCCTTGGAACCGGCGACCGTGGCCTCCTGCCAGCGGGCACCCCGGGCCAGCTCGGCGCAGGCCCGCAGGCAGGTCATGCCGGGGGCGCGGTTGTTCTCCGGGCTGACCGACCAGTCGACGAAGCGCTGCCGCAGCAGCGGCTCCACCGCCCCGGCCGTGTACGCGGGCGTGTCGTGCAGCGCCCACGCCACGGCCAGCGCCATCTGGGTGTCGTCGGTGACCAGGGCCGGGTCGCCGGTCAGCTCGCGCGGACCGCCCGGACCGTAGCGCCGGACGATCTCGGAGACGGTGAGGAACTCGGTCGGCTTGCCCAGGGCGTCGCCGTAGGCCAGGCCGAACAGCGAACCGGCGGCGCGGCCGGTGGCGGTGGAGGCGGTCACGGTGGCGATCATGCCCCCGCCGCGCAAGTCGCGGAAGATCAGTCCCAGCAGAGGCAGAACGGGTGACCGGCCGGGTCGGCGTAGACCCGGAAGCCCTCCCCCTCACCCGGCAGCCGCCGCGCGCCGAGCGCCAGCGCCGCCTTCTCGGCCGCCTCGATGTCGTCGACCGTCACGTCGAGGTGGAACTGCTGCGGCCGGGCCGGGTCGGGCCAGTCGGGGGCGCGCAGGCCGGGCGCCCGTTGGAAGGCCACCCGCGGCTGGTGCCCGGGCGGGCCACCGAGCACCACCCACTCGTCGCCGTCGGAGTTCTCCTCCACCAGGGGCAGGCCGAGCAGCTCGGAGTAGAAGGCGGCGAGCGCGTGCGGATCGGGGCAGTCGATCACTGTGGAACGCAGTCGTCCAATCATGCCGGTCATCGTGCCCGGCGGGTACGACGGAAAAACGTCAGTCCTCGGCGAGCCGCCGGCCGGCGTCGCGGCAGGCGGTGAGCACCGCGCGGGCGTACGCCGGGGTGGCGCCGGCCAGACCGCACGCGGGGGTGACCACCACCTGCTCGGCCAGCCGGCGACGGGGGAAGCCGAGCTGGTCCCAGACCCGCCGGATGCGGTCGGCGACCTCGGCCGACGTCGGCGCCCGGCCGGACGGCGGCGGCAGCGTCGGCGCGGCGCCGGCCAGCAGCCCGAGCCCGGCGTCGATCGCCTCGCCGAGCGGGTCGAGGTCGGTGACGAGCGACAGGTCGAGCGCGACGCCCACGGCCCCGGCGGACCGGATCAGCTCCAGCGGGGCGTCCGGCGCGCAGCAGTGCACGAGCGCCGGGACGCCGGCCGCCTCCATCACGTCGTGCAGCAGCCCGCGCGCCACCTCGGTCTCCACCGGTCGGTGGGTGCCGAAGCCGCTCTCGGTGGGCACCCGGCCGGCCAGCACCGCCGGCAGGGACGGCTCGTCGAGCTGGAGCAGCACCGAGGCGCGGGGCAGCCGCCGGGTCACCGCTTCGACGTGCCCGCGCAGCCCCTCGCCGAGCGAGCCGGCGAGGTCGCGTACCGCGCCCGGGTCGCGCAGCATCCGGCCGCCGATCGGCAGCTCCAGCGCGGCGGCGAGGGTGAACGGGCCGGCCGCCTGGACCTTGACCGGTCCGGCGTACTCCTCGGCCTGCTCGGCGAGCTGGTCGAGGTCGCGTTCCATCAGGTCGCGGGCGCGGCGCAGGTCGCGGCCGGGGCGCGGGGCGATCCGCCAGCGGGCCGCGTACAGCTCGACCGGAAGTTCGACGAGCAGGCCGGCGGTGCGGCCGACGATGTCCGCGCCCGGCCCTCGCGCGGGCAGCTCGGGCAGGTGCGGCAGGGCGGGCAGCTCGCCGAGCACGATCCGCTGCGCCTCGGCGATGTCGGTGCCGGGCAGCGAACCGATGCCGGTCGCCGCGCCGGTGGGCCAGGGCCACGCCTGCTCAGTCACGGCCGCAGCCTATCCGCTGCCCGTCGCCGGTCAGGCAGCGGTGATGGTGGCGGAGCCGAGGACGACGTCGCCGGCCGGGTCCGGCCGGTAGGCCACGATCGCCTGGCCGGCGGCGACACCCCGCACCGGGCGGCGCAGCGACGCGCGCAGCCCGTCGGCGTCGACCTCGACCGCGGCCGGCACCACGTCGCCGTGCGCCCGGAGCTGCACCTCGCACTCGACCGGCCCGTCCGGGCGCGGCCCGCCGGTCCACACCGGGCGGGTGGCCCGCACGTCGGAGACCTCCAGCGCCTCGGCCGGGCCGACCGTCACGGTGTTCGTGGTCGGGGTGACGGACAGGACGTAGCGTGGCCGGCCGTCCGGCGCCGGGCGGTCCAGGTGCAGGCCACGCCGCTGCCCGACGGTGTACTGGTAGGCGCCGCTGTGGCTGCCCACCACCGCGCCGGTGAGCGCGTCCACCACCTGGCCCGGCGCCTCGCCGAGCCGCTCGGCCAGGAAGCCGCGGGTGTCGCCGTCGGCGATGAAGCAGATGTCGTGCGAGTCCGGCTTGTCGGCCACGGCGAGGCCGCGCCGGGCGGCCTCCGCGCGCACCTCGGCCTTCGTCGAGTCGCCGAGCGGGAAGATCGACCGGTCGAGCTGCGCGCGGGTCAGCACCGCCAGCACGTACGACTGGTCCTTGGCCGCGTCCACGCTGCGCCGCAGCAGGCCGTCGGCGCCGAGCCGGGCGTGGTGGCCGGTGACCACCGCGTCGAAGCCCAGGGCCACGGCCCGGTCCAGCACCGCCGCGAACTTGATCTTCTCGTTGCAGCGCAGGCAGGGATTCGGGGTACGCCCGGCGGCGTACTCGGCCACGAAGTCGTCCACCACGTCGTCGTGGAACCGGTCGGCCATGTCCCACACGTAGAACGGGATGCCGAGCACGTCGGCGGCGCGCCGGGCGTCCCGGGAGTCCTCCAGCGTGCAGCAACCCCGGGCGCCGGTGCGGTACGTCTGCGGGTTACGGGCCAGCGCCAGGTGCACGCCCGTCACGTCGTGCCCGGCCTCCACCGCCCGTGCCGCCGCGACGGCGGAGTCCACCCCGCCCGACATCGCCGCCAGAACCCTCACCGGCCCACTCCCCTCGTCCTCACCGAGCGTATCCGGATCAGCGGGGAGTACGGAGGGCGGCCGCTCGGCGGGCCCGCTCCACCGCGGCCGGCAGCGCGGCGATCAGCGCGTCCACGTCCGCGCCGGTGCTCGTGTGCCCGAGCGTGAAGCGCAGCGAGGACCGGGCCCGGTCGTCGTCTGCGCCCATGGCCAGCAGCACGTGTGAGGGCTGGGCCACCCCGGCGGAGCAGGCCGACCCGGTGGAGCAGGCGATGCCCTGGGCGTCCAGGAGCAGCAGCAGCGCGTCCCCCTCGCAGCCGGGGAAGGAGAAGTGCGCGTTGCCCGGGAGCCGGTCGGCCGGGTCGCCGTTGAAGATCACCTCGGGGACGGCCTGCCGGACCCGCTCGACCAGCTCGTCGCGGAGCGCGGCGACGCGGGCGGCGTACTCCTGCTGGCCCTTGACCGCGCTCTCGACGGCGACCGCGAACGCGACGATGCCCGCGGTGTCGAGCGTCCCGGAGCGTACGTCGCGCTCCTGGCCGCCGCCGTGCAGCAGCGGGGTGGCCGCCACGTCGCGGGCCAGCAGCAGCGCGCCCACGCCGGCCGGGCCGCCGAGCTTGTGCCCGGTCACGGTGAGCGCCGACACGCCGCTGGCGGCGAAGTCGACCGGGACCTGCCCGACCGCCTGGATGGCGTCGGTGTGGAACGGCACCCCGTGCTCGGCGGCGACGGCGGCCAGCTCGGCCACCGGCTGGACGGTGCCCACCTCGTTGTTCGCCCACATGGCGGTGACCACCGCGACGCGCTCGCCGTGCTCGGCCAGCTCGGCGCGCAGTCGCTCCGGATCGAGCCGCCCGGCCGCGTCGACCGGAAGCCAGCCGGCCTGCGCGCTCTCGTGCTCGACCAGCCAGTCCACCGCGTCGAGGACGGCGTGGTGCTCGACCGCGCTGGAGACCACCCGGACCCGGTCGGCGCGGGCGGCGCGACGGGCCCAGAAGACGCCCTTCACGGCGAGGTTGTCGCTCTCCGTGCCGCCGCCGGTGAAGATCACCTCGGAGGGGCGGGCGCCGAGCGCGGCGGCCACCCGCTCGCGGGACTCCTCCACCCGCCGCCGGGCCCGGCGACCCGCCGCGTGCAGCGACGAGGCGTTGCCGACCTCGCGGGCGACAGCGACGTACGCCTCGAGTGCCTCGTCCAGCATCGGGGTCGTCGCGGCGTGATCAAGGTATGCCATCACGGTTCAGCCTAACGGCCTGCGTACCCGGCCCCGGGGGCCGGACCGCCCCGTCCCACCCGGGGCGGTCCGGCCCGCTCACGCGGGCCCGTCATGGTCACGCGGGAACGGCCGTGACCACGATGTTGTCCCGGTAGCTGCGGGTCTTCGCGTCGAACGGCCCACCGCAGGTGATCAGCGTGAGGCGCGGCTTGCCGTCGCGCGCGAAGTACCGCTCCAGCGGGATCTTCGACTTCCGGTACTCCTCCCGGGCCACCACCCGGTACGAGCGCTCGCGGCCGTCCGAGCCGGTGGCGGTGAGCTCGTCCCCCCGGCCCAGCTCACGCAGCCGGAAGAACGCGCCCTTGCCCTGCTCGGCGCTGTCCACGTGCCCGGCGATCACCACCGAGCCGGCACCGGCCTCCAGGCCCGGGCCGTAGCGGTACCAGCCGACCTGGTCCACGCTGGGCGGCACCTCGAACTCGTCGGTGCGCTCGTTGACGCCCACCGGGTTGACGGTGGCGGTGACCCGGATCGGCGGGATGCTCAGCTTCACCGGCGGCACGATCTCGGCGCCGGCGGGCAGCGTGCCCGGGTTCACCGGGACCGAGCCGCCGCCGGTCGCCGAGGGCGCGGGTGTGGGCGTGGCACTGGCCAGCGCCGTCACCTCGTCGCCGCCGACGTCCTCGGCGGGCTCGGATCCGCACGCCACCACTGTCGCCAGGGTGAGCGCGGCGGCGCCGGCGGCCATCGCCGCCAGCGCCCCGCGGTTGCGCACCGTCACCGGCGACCGGCCCGGGCGGTTGCCGCCACCCGCGCCCCGCCGCCGACCAGGAGCAGCACGCCGGCCCCGGCCAGCACGTACCACCAGGTGTCCACGCCGGTGCCGGCCTGGCCGCCGGTGCCGCTGGGCACGCCGCCCGGCGCCGAGTGCAGGCCGCTGATGGTCTGGGCGACCACGTTCAGGTTCTTCGCCTCGGCCGAGCCGATCGCGTAGACGATGGTGGCGGTGCCCTCCTTCAGGTTCAGGTCGGCCGGGCCGATGGCGACGGTGTCGGTGCCGGCGAGCACCACGTCCGCCTCGACCGAGCCGGCGGCCACGTCCGCCTTGGCCTCCTTCGGGTTGGTCAGGTTCTCGAAGACCGGCTTCCCACCGGCCCGCACGTCGACGGCCGGGGCGGCGGCGGTGTGCCGGACGATCAGCCGGGCCTTGCCGGCGCCCACCTTGGACACGTCGTTGACGAACGGGGTGATCTGCGGCTCGCCGGCGGCGCTGAGGTGGGCGGCGAGGCTGATGTTCGCCCCGCCCGGCACCTCGGCGTCGTCCACCTTCAGGATCGCCTTGTCGATCGCCTCGCCGGGCTTGGTCAGGGCGATGTCGTACTCCCCCTCGGGCAGGGTGAGCGGGCCGGCGACGTCGCCGGGCTTGAAGTTGTTCAGCGTCTTCTCGCCGTTGACGTACACGTCGACCGGGGTGTCCGGGATGCCGTGGACCACGGAGACCTTCGACGAGGCGGCGTAGGCCGGGCTCATGGTGGCGGCGCCGACGCCGGCGAAGGTGAGGGCGGCCACCGCGCCGCCCGCGGCGACCCGACGGAACATCGCGTACTGCATTGTCTGCCTCCTGGTGGTTGATGCTGATTCGTCAGGCCTGGCTTGCAGAACGGGTTACGCCGGCTCCGTCGCCCCCGGATGCGCCCGGATCCGATTTCTTTTTCCCGTCTCCGGGCGCATCCGCCGGACCCTGCGGCGACGAAGGAGAGGTGACGAGGGTCGTGACGGACACACCGGGAGAGTGGGGCGGGGGCTGTGGGAGTTACAGTCGGGCATGCCCCACGGAAGGCGAGCCGCCCGGTGACGGCGGCCAGGCAGGGCCCCGAACCGCCGGGCGAGGACGACCTCGCCACCCGGTTCCGCGACGGCGACGAGGCGGCCCTGCGAGAGGCGTACGACAGGTACGGGCGGGCGGTGCTGCACCTGGCCACCACGACGCTCGTGAACCGCAGTGACGCCGAGGACGTGACCCAGGCGACGTTCGTCGCCGCCTGGCTCGGCCGGGAGACGTTCGACCCGGCGAAAGGCTCACTGGTCGGCTGGCTGCTCGGGATCGGGCGGCGCAAGGTGGTCGACCGGATCCGGGCCGCGGCCCGGGAGACCCGGGTGGTCGAGACGGTGAAGCAACTGCCGGAGCCGGTCTCCACCGGCCCCGACCCGGACACGGTGGTCGACCGGCTGGTGGTCGCCGACGAACTGGCCCGGCTCCCCGACGAACAACGCCGGATGCTGGAGCTGGCGTTCTACGACGACCTGACACACCAGCAGATCGCGGCGGTGACCGGAGTGCCGCTCGGCACCGTCAAGAGTCACATCAGACGCGGCATGCAGAGCCTGAAACGCAGATGGGAGGTGGACGGTGCAGCACCTGGACCACGACCGGCTGGTCTTTCTGGCGCTCGGTGAGAGCGAGGCGGCTGACGGCGAGGCCACCCATCTGGACACCTGCGACCACTGCCGGGGCGAGATGGAGTCGCTCCAGCACGTCGCCGGGCTCGGCGCCGGCACGCAGGGCCTGGCCGACCTGCCCGACCCGCCGGAGCACATCTGGCAGGGCATCGTGGCCGAGATCCGGGCCGCCGAGGAACTGCCGGCGCTGACCGATCGGCGCCTGCCGCGCCCGGCCGACCCGGTGGAGCCGGCCGCCGTACCCGTCGTGGCACGTCGTCCGCGGCGGAGCCGGCGCTGGCCGGGGTGGGCGACCACGGCGGTCACCGCCACCGCCGCCGCGGCGATCGGCGTGGCCGGCACGGCCGCGGTGCTCGGCGGTGGCGGCGGCGAGCCGGCCGACCCCGAGCCGCCGGTGGTGGCCAGCGCACCGCTCGCCGCGTTCGGCGCGACGCCGAAGGACGCCTCCGGCGACGCCCGGGTGCTCGGTGACAACCGGTTGCATCTGCACGTGGCGAATCTCCCGAGCGTTCCGGGGTACTACGAGGTCTGGCTGATCGATCCGAACACGATGGAGATGTTCTCCGTGGGTACGCTGAGCAACGGCTCGGGGGATGCGCTGCTGCCGATCCCCCCGAACGTCGACCTGCGCACCTACACCGTGGTCGACGTCAGCGCGGAGCAGTACGACAACAAGCCCGGCCACTCCGGCGACAGCCTGCTGAGGGGCACCCTGACGGGCTGATCGGCGGGCCGGCTCAGCTCCCCGGCCCGCCGATCAGCTCCCTACGAGAAAGGCCGCCGCCCGGTGCACCGGGCGGCGGCCTCTTCTCACGCGACGCTCACTTGCGCTTGCGGATCTCCTCGGCGGCCTGCGGGACGACCTTGAACAGGTCGCCGACCACGCCGAAGTCGGCCAGCTCGAAGATCGGCGCCTCGGCGTCCTTGTTCACCGCGACGATGGTCTTCGAGGTCTGCATGCCGGCCCGGTGCTGGATCGCGCCGGAGATGCCCAGCGCGACGTAGAGCTGCGGGGAGACCGTCTTGCCGGTCTGACCGACCTGGAACTGGTGCGGGTAGTAGCCGGAGTCGACGGCCGCGCGGGACGCGCCGACCGCGCCGCCGAGCAGGTCGGCGATCTCCTCGACCAGCTTGAAGTTGTCGGCGTTGCCGACACCGCGACCGCCGGAGACGACGACCGACGCCTCGGTCAGCTCGGGGCGGGAGCCCTTCTGCTCGGCGACCCGCTCGACGACCTTGGCCAGCTTGTCCGCGTCGGTGACCGACACGGTGAGCTGCTCGACGGCCGGGGTGGCCGCGGCCGGGGCCGGGTTGAGCGAGTTCGGCCGGACGGTGACCAGCGGCAGGCCCTTGGTGACCTTGGACTTGACGATGGTGGAGCCGGCGAACGCGACCTGGGTGGCGGTGCCGTCGGCGGCCAGGCCGACCACGTCGGTCAGGATGCCGTTGTCCAGCTTGACCGCCAGGCGGGCGGCGATCTCCTTGCCCTCCTGGGAGGAGGCGAGCAGCACGGCGGCCGGCTGGACGCGCTTGACCAGCTCGGCGACCACCGTCGCCTTGGGGGCCACCAGGTAGCCGTCGATCTCCTCGCCCTCGGCGGCGTAGATCTTCTCCGCGCCGTACTCGCCGAGCTTGGCGCTCAGCGCCTCGGCGGCGCCGGCGCCACCGAGGACGACAGCGCTCGGGGTGCCCAGCTCGCGGGCGAGGGTGAGCATCTCACACGTGACCTTCTTGACGCCGAATTCCTTGGTGGCTTCGACGACGACGAGAACCTCAGCCATGTCCAGACCTCTCACACGAACTTCTCGGTGGCGAGGAACTCGACCAGCTTCACGCCGCCCTCGCCCTCGTCGGTGATCTTCTCGCCGCCGGAGCGCGGCGGGCGCTTGGAGTGCTCGACCACGGCGCTGGTGGCGCCGTCGAAGCCCACCTCGGCCGGGGCCACGCCCAGGTCGCCCAGGGAGAGCGTCTGCACCGGCTTCTTCTTGGCCGCCATGATGCCCTTGAAGGACGGGTAGCGCGGCTCGTTGATGGTGTCCCAGACGGAGACCACGGCCGGGGTGGAGGCGGTGACCACCTCGTAGCCCTCCTCGGTCTGCCGCTCGACGGTCAGGCTGGACCCGTCGACGGTGAGCTTGCGCGCGCCGGTCAGGGCGGCCACGCCCAGCCGCTCGGCGATCATGTGCGGCATGACCTGGACCCGGCCGTCGGTCGACTCGGCGCCGCAGATGACCAGGTCGGCGTTGAGCTGCCCGAGGGCGGCGGCGAGCACCTTCGAGGTGGCCACCGCGCAGGAGCCGTGCAGGGCGTCGTCGACGACGTGGACGGCCTTGTCCGGGCCCATGGAGAGCGCCTTGCGGATCGACTCGGTCGCCCGGTCCGGACCCATGGTCAGGATGGTGACCTCGCCGCCGTGCGCCTCCTTGATCTTCAACGCCTCCTCGATGGCGTACTCGTCCATCTCGTTGATGACGTTGTTCGCCGAACCGCGGTCGACGGTGTTGTCGTCAGAACGCAGGTTGCGGTCCGCGCCCGAATCGGGCACCTGCTTGACGAGTACGACGATGTTCATCGCGCTTCGACGACCCTCCTGTTTGGTGTAGCGATCACTCGCCCGGTCACGGGCGCAGCCTCCCGCGTGACGCAACGTGGGTCAACCGCGGGCAGCTGTGCACTTCCCCACGAGGCAATGTTACCCGCAAGTAGCATGGCCACCCCGGCGGCCCGGAGTGACGCAACTCACCACCGTCACGCCGCCTCGGCCAGCGCCTGCCGGATCTTCTCGATCGCCGCCGCCTCGGCCGGCTCGATCCCCCGGTGCGCCTGCGCCACCCGCTCCGCCGCGGCCAGCACCACCGACCGGTACGTCTCGACGTCGTCCGGCGACTTGGCGCGCAGGATCTCCACCGACCGGCCCAGCGCGGGCAGCACCACCGACTCGATCTCCATGACCGAGTCCCGGGGAAGCTGCGGCAGCGGCCCGGTGGTCAGTGCCTCCTTGACCACACCCCCCACCTCGGCGAGCGCACCGGAGGCGGCGAAGCTCTCCCGCACCATGGCCAGCACGCCGGGCACGGCGTTGGAGACCAGGAACACGGCACCGAACGCGCCGGTCTTCAGAGTGAGCCGCTCGTCCGCCGTCAACCGTTCCATGATCACGGAGTGTAGACGTAGGGCGTGGAGGTGGTGACCGCAACGAGCCCGAGCCGCTCCAGGATGGGCCGGCTGTCCGGCGAGCAGTCCACCTGCAGCAACGTCTTGCCGCGCTGCTGTGCCAGCCGCGCCCGGTACGCCACGAGCGCCCGGTAGATGCCCTTCTTCCGCCACTGCGGCAGCGTCGAGCCGCCCCAGAGGCTGGCGAAGCCGGTGCCGCGCTGGTAGCGGATCCAGCCCGCACTGACCACCGTCTCCCCCGCCTCGGCCACCACCACCGTGATCGACTGCGGGTCCGCCTCGATCTCCCGGAGCAGGCCGATCACCAGGTGGCTGCGGTCGGTGCGCCAGACCTCCTCCTCCATCGCCGCGATCCGTTCCAGGTCGGCCCGGCTGGTGACCTCGCGCAGGCGTACCCCCTCGGGGAGCACCGGGACGGCGGCGGCGAGCGGCGCGACCGGGCCGACCACGACGGTCTCCTGGTCCTCCGGTACGAAGCCGGCGGCGCGCAGCCGGTCGCCCAGGTCGGCCGGCTCGTCGTGACCGGCGAGCTTCCACTCGACCGACTCGCCCCGGGCCCGGAAGACCTCGACCTGCCGGGCGATGAGCGCGTCCAGCTCGGCGCCGGCCAGGCCGTCGAGCGTCCGGTAGGTGAGGAAGCCCCGGTGGTCGAGGCCGAGCACGCGGAACAGCGGGCCGTCGCGCTCCACCGTCACCCCGTCCGGCAGCGGGTCCGGCAGCTCCGGTCGGATCTGGCTGTCGTAGGCGTCACGCAGCTCGCGCGCGTCAAGATCGGTCATCCCCCCAGGCTAGGCGCGGGGCAAAGCGGATAATCGGCAGCGTGTGGGAGTCGATCAAGAGCTGGTTCGACCCGCGTGAGCTGCGTTCGGTCGGCACCCCGCCGGACTACCGCTTCTCGCTGGCGAACGAACGGACCTTCCTGGCCTGGCTGCGGACAGGGCTCGCGCTGGTCGCAGGCGGGCTGGCCGCCGCCCAGTTCCTCCCGCCGCTGCGCCTGGCCCACCTGCGCGAGGCGCTCGCGATCGCGTTGCTGCTGCTCGGCGCGGCCGTCTCGATCCGGGCGGTCGACCACTGGGCGCGCACCGAACGCGCCATGCGACTGAACGAGGAGCTGCCCGCGTCCCGCTTCCCGGCCGTGCTGGCGCTCGTCGTCGCGGTCGGCGCGCTGCTGCTGGTGGCCGCCGTGCTGCTGGGCGGCGCGGGGTGACCCGAGACCCCGGGCTGCAGCCCGAGCGCACCCGGCTGGCCTGGCGGCGGACGCTGCTCACGCTGACCGCGGTGCTGCTGCTCCAGCTCCGGCAGGCGTTCACCGGCCGCGTCCTCGACGCGCTGCTGACCGGGGCGGCGCTCCTGGTCTGGCTCGCCGTGCTGGTGGTGACGTGGCACCGGGCCACCGGCACCGGGCCGCTGCGGTTCGACAGCTGGTCGGTGCCGCTGACCGCGCTCGGTGCGGCCGGACTGGCGGTGCTCGGTGTGGCGCACGTGCTCGGCGGGGTGCGCTGACGTGCGGCGGTGAGCCATCATGGGGCATGGCCCGCCTCTACGTGCTGCTCTTCCTGGTTCAGATCGTCCTCGCCGTGTGCGCGCTGATCAGCTGCCTCTCCGCCGACGAGGAGAAGGTCAAGGCGCTGCCCCGGATGATCTGGGTGCTGATCATTCTCTTCTTCCCGCTGGTCGGCTCGATCGCCTGGTTCCTGGTGGGCCGCGAGCGCCCGGCCGGGACCGCCGGCGTCACCGGCACGACCCGTCCCGCCGCCCCGGCGGCCCGCCGCCCGCTCGCACCGGACGACGACCCGGAGTTCCTCGCCTCGCTGGACGAGCGGTCCCGCCGCGAGGACCAGGAACGGCTGCGGCTGTGGGAGGAGGACCTGCGCCGCCGCGAGGAGGAGCTGCGCGGCCGTCCGGACGACCGGGACCGCCCCGAGGTCTGACACGCGCAGCGGGCCGCCCGCCGGTCACCCGGCGGACGGCCCGCACGCGCCGTGTCTCAGGCCAGGTTCGACGAACGGGGGTACGCGTCCGCGGGGTCGGTCAGCACGTTCACCAGGTACGGCACGCCCGAGTCGAACGCGCGCCCCAGCGCGGGCCCGAGGTCGGCGGCCTTCTCCACCGTCTCGCCCCCGCCGCCCAGCGCCTCGACCACCTTGTCGTAGCGCAGGCCGGGCTGGAGGTCGGCGGCCACGTCGTAGCCGTACATCGCCCGCATCGGGTGCTTCTCCAGCCCCCAGATGCCGTTGTTGCCGACCACGATCACCACCGGCAGCTTCTGCCGGACCAGCGACTCCACGTCCATCAGCGAGAAGCCGGCCGCGCCGTCGCCCATCAGCACACAGATCTGCCGGTCCGGGTGGCTCACCCGGGCGCCCATCGCGTAGCCCATGCCGGTGCCCAGGCACCCGTACGGGCCGGGGTCGAGCCAGGTGCCCGGCTGGGCGGGCTCCAGGTACCGCCCGGCGTACGAGACGAAGTCGCCGCCGTCGCCGATGGTGATGGCGTCCGGGGCGAGCACCTTGCGCAGCTCGCCGTAGATCCGGGCCGGGCGGATCGGGTCGCTCTCGGCGGCCATCTCCTCCGCGTCGCGGGACTTCGCCGCGTCCTCGGCGGTCCGCAGTTCGGCGATCCAGTCGGCGTGGTCGGCCCGGTCACCGGTGTGGTCGGCGAACGCGCCGAGGATCAGCCGCAGGTCACCGGCCGGCGCGGCGGCCGGCTGCACGTGCCCGGCCCGCTGGCTCGGTGCGTCCACCACGTGCACCACCTGGGCGTCGCCGAAGTCGCCGAAGGAGAGCCGGAAGTCCAGCGGGGTGCCGATCACCACGACCACGTCGGCGCCCTTGAGCGCGACCCGGCGCGCCTTGGCGAAGGCGAGCGGGTGCTCCGGCGGCAGCGCGCCCCGGCCCATGCCGTTGGTGAACACCGGCACCCGCAGCGACTCGGCGGCGGCACGCAGCGCCTCGACGGCGTCGCCCGCGTACACGTCGGAACCGGCGATGATCACCGGCCGGGACGCGCCCGCGATCAGGCGGGCCGCCTTGGCCACCTCGTCCGGGTCCGGCTCGATCGGCGCCGGCGGCGTGACCGCCGGCAGGTCGGCGTCACCGACCGAGAAGACCGCCTCCAGCGGGAAGTCCAGGAAGACCGGGCCGCGGTGCGGGGTGAGCGCGGTGGTCAGCGCCGCCGACACCGCGCGCGGGATGTCGTCGGCGCTGAACACCGTCTCGGCGTGCTTGGTCACCGGCGCGACCAGCGGCAGGTGGTCCATCTCCTGGAGGCTGCCCGAGCCCCAGCGGAACTGGGGCGCCCGCCCGCCGAGCACCAGCACCGGCGAGGCGTTGAAGAACGCGCTGGTCAGGCCGGAGACCCCGTTGGTGACGCCGGGGCCGGCGGTGAGCACGGCCAGGCCGGGGCGGCGCTGGAGCTTGGCGACCGCCTCGGCGGCGAACACCGCGGACTGCTCGTGCCGCACGTCGTAGAGGGGGAAATCCGCCTTGTGCGCGGCGTCGTAGAGCGGGAAGACGTGCCCGCCGGACAGCGTGAACATCTCCCGTACGCCGTGCGCGCGTAGTGCCGCGAGCGCCAGATCGCCCCCGTGGCCCTCGATCCGCTCCGTCATGCCATTCCCCTTCGTCGACCGACCGGGGTCACGCTACTGGCCGGTACAGCAGATGTGAACAGCTCTCGCGTCAGCGACCGGTGAAGCCCGGCTTGCGCTTCTCCACGAACGCGGCCATGCCCTCGCGCCGGTCGTCGGTGGCGAACAACGCCGCGAAGAGCTGGCTCTCCCAGGCCAGGCCCGAGGTGAGGTCCATGTCCAGACCGCCGTCGACAGCCGCCTTCGCCGCGCGCAGCGCCTGCACCGGCCCGGTCAGGAACGGCTTCACGTACGCCACCGCGGCGTCGTAGACCTCGGCGGCCGGGACCACCCGGTCGGCCAGGCCGATCCGCAGCGCCTCGGCGGCGTCGACCATCCGCCCGGTCATGATCAGATCCTTGGCGCGGGCCGGGCCGACCAGGCGGGCCAGCCGCTGGGTGCCGCCGGCGCCGGGGATGATGCCGAGCTTGATCTCCGGCTGGCCGAGCTTGGCGTCCTCGGCGACGATCCGCCAGTCGCAGGCCAGCGCCAGCTCGCAGCCGCCGCCGAGCGCGTACCCGGTGATCGCGGCGACGACCGGCTTGGGGATGCGGGCGATCGCGCCGAGCGCGCTGGACAGGTCGGCCGCGCGCTCCGCCATGTCCACGTAGGACATGTCGGCCATCTCCTTGATGTCCGCACCGGCCGCGAAGACCTTCTCGCCGCCGTACACGATCACGGCGCGGACCTCGGTGTCGGCGGTGGCCGCCGACGCGGCGGCGCGCAGCTCCTCCTGCACCTGGGTGTTGAGCGCGTTCATCGGCGGCCGCTCCAGCCGGATGGTGCCGATGCCGTCCTTCACTTCCAGCCTGACGAACTCGCCCACGCTGCCCTCACTTCCTCGTCGAAGTCGCGTGCCAACCTTACGACTCGCCTCGTTGGGGTAGACAGTGTGGTGTCGGCGACTCCCCAGGTCGCCGCCGGAGTCGCCGCCGCCCCGCCACCGGGAGTGAGGCCATGATCACCTACTACGACGACCGCTCCGTCCAGGTCACCTCCACCGCGGTACGGGTGGACGGGCGCAGCTACCCGCTCGCCGAACTGACCACCGTGTGGCACCGGCGGGGTGACCGCTCCTGGCGGGTGCTCGCCGGGCGCGGCGCGATCGGGGCCGCGCTCGCCGGACCGCTGGTGGCCGCCGTGCTGGGCATAGCGCTGGCCGTGTGGCTCCAGCGTTCGGCGGTGGTCACCATCGCCATCGTCGGGGTCTCGGTGCTGCTCGGCCTCGCCGTCGGTCCGCTCGCGGACTTCCTCTTCGAGCACCTGGACCGCTCCTACGCCCGGGGCAGCCGGGAGATGGAGATGTGGGCGCAGTGGCGCGGCCGGCCGGTGCGGCTGCTGCACACCCGCGACGCGATGCGCTTCGGCCAGGTCTACCGGGCGGTGCAGCGGGCCATGGAGGCCCTGCCGTCCGCGCCGGGGCGTGCCGCGCCCGATGGTGCCGCCCGCCAGCCCGATCGTGCCGCGCGTCAGAACGTGATCGGCTCGTCCGGCAGCAGGCCGAGCCCGCGCAACAGGCCGTAGGTGTCCTGCTCGCCCCAGAACTGCACGATCCGGCCACCGGCGAGGCGGTACATCTTGCACGCGCTCTGCACCGTGGTCGCACCGGTCGCGTCCCGCCGGTACGTCTGCGCCATCGACACCACCACCCGGTCCCCGGCCGCGAAGATCTCCCGGATGTCCTGGTCGAGCACGGTCAGGCCGGGTGAGGAGACGGCCGCCTCCGGGTAGCGCCGGCCGCGTACCGCGGTGCCCGAGCCGTAGATCTCCACGTCCTCGTCGACCACCTCGGCCAGTTCGGCCAGATCCTTCGTGACGAAGGTGCGCAGGTAACGCCGGACCACCTCGACGTTGCGCGCCTGCTCGTCACCGCTGGTTCCGGCCCCGTTCCGGTCCGCCATGCCCCACAGCCTACCGTCGCTGGACGCGCCGACATCGACACGCGCGGTTAGGCTGATTCATGGTCCTCTATTACCGGGACGACGCCGTGCAGGTCACCTCGGAGGCGATCCACGCGGGCGGGCAGGTCGTCGCGCTCGCCGACGTCACGTACGTCTGGCACGCGCGCGGCACCACCACGCTCGCCGTCCGGGGGCGGGTGCTGGGCCGCGGCGTGCTGGTCCTGCTGCTGTCGCTGCCGCCACTGGTCGCGGTGGTCTGCGTGCTCTCGCTGGCCTGGTCCGCGCAGGACCGCGGCGAGTGGAAACTCGCCCTGATCATCCTGGCCGCGTTCGTGGTGGCCGGTCTGGCGCTCACCCCGTTCCTGGAGGTGCCGCTCGGCTGGCTGGACCGCTCCTACGAGCGCGGCAACCGGGTGCACGAGCTGTGGGTGCAGCACCACGGCCGGGAGACGATGCTGGTCCGCACACCGGACGCGCTGCGGTTCGGGCAGATCTACCGGGCCGTGCAGCGGGCCGTCGAGCAGGGCGACCTGCGGTGAGCCGGCCCGGCGCGCGGCGGCCACCTCATCCGGCGGCACTGGCCGCGACGCCGCACACTGGATGCCATGGCGATCCCTCTTCCCCGGCCCGGCGCCCTGCTCGGCCTCACCCGTACCGCAGTGGACCAGGCGCTCGGCTCGGCCGCCACGGTGGCCTCGGTGCCCGCTCGCGCCTTCGCCGTCCTCGACCAGGTGGAGGCGCTGGTCCGGCGGATCGACGGGGTGGTGGACCGGATCGAGGGCACGCTCGACCGCACCGACCGGGTGCTCACCGACGCGGAGACGGCGGTCCGCGAGGTGGCGGTGATCAGCGCCGCCGCCACCGCGGCGATCGACACGGCGACCGAGGTGGCCGCCGCGGCGACTGTGGTGGTCGGCGAGGCGCAGCGGGTCTCCGAGGCGGCGGCCACCGTGGTCGGCGAGGCCGACCGGGTGGCCCGGACGGCGGCCGGTGTGGTGACCGAGGCGGAGACGGTGACCGCCCGCGCGGCGGGCACGCTGGCGACCGCCGAGAAGGCGACGGGCGTCGCGACCGAGCTGCTGACCGCGTACGAGGCGACGCTGCGCCGGGCCGCGCCGATGGCGGCCCGTTTCGTGGAGCAGCTCAGCCCGGAGGAGGTGACCGCCGCGATCCGGCTGGTGGACGAGTTGCCGAAGCTCAAGGACCATCTCACCTCGGACGTGCTGCCGATCCTGGCCACGCTGGACCGGGTCGGCCCGGACCTGCACGACCTGCTGGACGTCACACGCGATCTCAAGCTCGCGGTCGCCGGCATCCCCGGGCTCGGCATGCTGCGCCGCCGCGGCGAGCGCCTCACCGACGAACCGGCCGGCTGAGGCTCAGCCGGCCGGGAACAGCTCGTCGATCTCCGCGCGGTGCGGCAGCGCCACCGAGGCGCCCAGCTTGCGCACGCACGCCGCACCGGCGGCCGCCGCCCAGCGCACCGCGTCGGCCAGGTCCCGCCCCTCGCCCCAGGCCACGGCGAGCGCGGCGGTGAACGCGTCCCCGGCGGCGGTCGAGTCGACCACGTCCACCGGCACCGCCGGCACGTGCGTCGGCGGCCGGTCCCGGTCGACGTACCAGGCGCCGTCGCCGCCGAGCGTGAGCACCGCCCGGGGCACCAGCTCCAGCAGCGCCGCCGGCTCGTCCCGGCCGCGGCCGGTCAGCGCCTGCGCCTCCGGCTCGTTCACCACGAGCAGGTCGGTGGCCGCCAGCAGCTCGGCCGGCACCGGCCGGGCCGGTGCGGCGTTGAGCACCACCCGGGTACCCGCGGAACGGGCCGCCAGCGCCGCCTCGGTCACCGTCTCGACCGGCACCTCCAGCTGCGCGACCAGCACGTCCGCATCGCGTACGGCGGAGAGCTCGTCGGCGGTCAGCGACGTGAACGCGGCGTTCGCCCCGGGGGTGACCAGGATGGCGTTCTCCCCCGCGCCGCCGACCATGACCAGCGCGACGCCGGACGGGCCGTAGACCACCCGCAGGTGGCCGGTGTCCACGCCGGCCGCTGTCATCCGGGCCCGCAGCGTCACGCCGAACGAGTCCGAGCCGATCGCGCCGAGGAAGACGCAGGACGCGCCGGCACGTACCGCGGCGACCGCCTGGTTGGCGCCCTTGCCGCCGGGCAGCATGACGAAGTCGTCGCCCAGCACCGTCTCGCCGGGCCGGGGCAGCGCGGCGCCGATGCCGACCAGGTCCATGTTGGCGCTGCCGACGACGGCGATCCGGGTCTGCGGCACTGTGTCGTCCCGTCGCTCAGGCGGCGCGGGCGGCCCAGCGGTCGCCGGACCGCGTGACCACCAGCGGCAGGCCGAACGTCTTCGACAGGTTGTCGGCGGTGAGCACGTCGGCGAGCAGCCCCTGCGCCACCACGCCGCCCTCGCGCAGCAGCAGCGCGTGGGTGAAGCCCGGCGGGATCTCCTCGACGTGGTGGGTGACCAGCACCATGGCCGGCGCGTCCGGGTCGTACGCCAGCTCGGCCAGCCGGGCCACCAGGTCCTCGCGCCCGCCCAGGTCGAGCCCGGCGGCGGGCTCGTCGAGCAGCAGCAGCTCCGGGTCGGTCATCAGGGCGCGGGCGATCTGGACGCGCTTGCGTTCGCCCTCGGACAGCGTGCCGTACGTGCGGTCGGTGAGGTGGCCGACGCCGAGCTGGCGCAGCAGCGCGGCGGCGCGCGCCACGTCGGTGCGGTCGTAGCTCTCCCGCCAGCGGCCGACCACGGACCAGGCGGCGGTCACCACCACGTCGACGACGCGCTCCTCGGCGGGGATCCGCTCGGCGAGCGTCGCGGTGGACAGGCCGATGCGGGTACGCAGCTCGTTGACGTCGGTACGGCCGATGCGCTCGCCGAGCACGTGCGCGACGCCGCTGGTCGGGTGCAGCCGGCCGGCGGCCAGGTTGAGCAGCGTGGTCTTGCCCGCGCCGTTCGGCCCGAGCACCACCCACCGTTCGTCCAGCTCGACCCGCCAGTCGACGTCGTGCACCAGCGCGGTGCCGGAACGCTTGACGACGACCCCGTCGAGGCTGACCACCAGATCCGCGTCCACGGTCGAGGGGGCGGGGGCGCCCGGGGCGCCCCCGCCCCCT
>NZ_RCVK01000310.1:0-19220 GCF_003667485.1 Micromonospora sp. BL1 | reverse complement strand
CCCCTCACCCCGACGATCATGAAGTTGACGGCCCAGAAAGCGCTCCCCCACCCCGCCAACTTCATGATCAATCCGACCGGGGAAGACCTCGGGGCGGATCTTGGTACGAAACGGCCCCTGGAGGGGCGATTCCGTACCAAGATCCACAAGGGCGGCGCCCCAACCCCGCACACCGCCCCGGACAGGGTTGATCATGAAGTTGGCGGCGGATTTCGAGATCCACAACGCCGCCAACCTTCATGATCGACGGGGACAGCCCGGAGGGAAAGCGCGCGTGTGGGGTTGCGTTGACGTCGGCGGCAAGGTTTAGCGTCAGCCTGGCAGTGAGGGACGGGGGGCGGCGGATGCGGATCGGGGAGCTGGCGCAGCGGGCCGGTACGAGCACCCGCACCCTGCGCTACTACGAGGCCCACGGGCTGGTCCGGCCGAACCGGTCCGCCAACGGATACCGGGTCTACGACGAGGCGGAACTGCGCGTCGTCCGCGAGATCCGGTCGCTGCTGGCGATCGGCTTCGGCTTGGACGACATCCGCCCGTTCGTCGCCTGCCTGCGCGCCGGAAACGACTCCGGTGACGTCTGCCCCGATTCGGTGGCGGTGCTGCGGCGCAAGCTCGCCGAGGTGGACGACTACCTCGACCGGCTCGGCGACGTCCGCCGCCGGCTGCACGACCAGCTCGCCCACGCGATCGCCCAACGGGAGGAAACATGCCTCAGGACACGGGGACCGGCCGGCTGAACCCGGTCACCGACGACACGTTCGCGGCCACGGTGCTGGCCGCCGACCGGCCGGTGGTGGTGGACTTCTGGGCCGAGTGGTGCCCGCCGTGCCGGGTGGTGTCGAAGCACCTCGCCGAGCTGGCCGAGGAGTTCGGCGACGCGCTGCGCTTCGTCACCCTCAACACCGACGAGAACCCGGCCACCGCACGCGCCCACCGGATCATGTCCGCGCCGACCATGCTGGTGTTCCGGGGCGGCGAGGTGGTCGGCTCGATCGTCGGCTCCCGCCCGAAGGACCACCTGCGCCGCAGCTTCGCGCAGCACGTGGACGGCTGAGCCCTGGCCGGGACGGTTGAGCCGCCGCCGGGCGGGAACGCGCGGGGTGACCACGGACCCCGACCGATCGCGAGGATCGTCATGGCGAAACAGGACAGGTCCAGGGAACAGGAACTCACCGACCAGGAACGCCGCAAGCAGGAGCTGAAGGACTCGCCGGACTGGGCCGACCGCGCCGCCACGGCGCGTACCGCCGACGATCCGCGGGCCACGGCGCCGCGTGACGCCGGCGGGCGTCCGTCCAACGGCCGCCAGTTCTGAGGTACGCGTACCGAGCGGTCCCGCCCTTCGTGGCGGGGCCGCTCAGTCCATGCGTTCCGGCAGGTGCATCAGCGGCGCGCGGCCCTGCGGCTGTTCCGGTTGCGGCCCGCTGGGGTGTGCCGGTGGCACCGCCACGGTGACCGGCTGCGCGGAGGTGACCCGCAGCGGCTCGCCGTGATGCCGCAGCTCCACGACGGTGTCCGGGCCGCCGTTGCGCAGCGAGTACGTCGTCTGGTGCGGCCGGACGTCGACCCGCAGGCGCATCCCTCGCCACTGGAGCGAGAACTCCAGGCGGCTGAGGCGGCTGGGGAGCCGGGGCGCGAAGGAGAGCGTCCCGTCGTGGTCCCGCAGCCCGCCGAACCCGGCGACGAGCGCGATCCAGGCACCGGCCAGGGACGCCATGTGCACGCCGTCGCGGGTGTTCTCGTTGAGGTCGTGCAGGTCCATCAGCGCGGCCTCGCGCAGGTAGCGGTGGGCCAGTTCGAGGTGGCCGACCTCGGCCGCCAGCACCGCCTGGGTGCAGGCGCTCAGCGACGAGTCGCGTACGGTGCGCCGCTCGTAGTAGACGAAGTTGCGCAGCTTCTCGGCGGCGCTGAACGCGTCGCCGCGCCAGTGCATGGCCAGCACCAGGTCGGCCTGCTTGACGACCTGCTTTCGGTAGAGGTCGAAGTACGGGTAGTGCAGCAGCAGCGGGTACTTCTCCGGCGGCGTGTGCTCGAAGTCCCACTCCTGGAAGCGGGTGAAGCCCTCCACCTGCTCGTGCACCTCGGTCTCCGCGTCGTACGGGACGTGCATGTCGTTCGCGGCGTCCCGCCAGGCGGCGGCCTCCTCCTCGGTGACGCCGAGGTCGAGCGCCTGGTCCCGGTAGCGCATCGCGCAGTCCGCTGCGGTACGCAGGTTCCGCTGGGCCATCAGGTTGGTGTAGACGTTGTCGTTCTTCACCGCCGTGTACTCGTCCGGGCCGGTCACGCCGTCGATGTGGAACCGTCCGGCGCGGTCGTGGTGGCCGAGCGAGCGCCACAGCCGGGCGGTCTCGACCAGCAGTTCCAGCCCGATCTCCCGTTCCAGCGCCTCGTCGCCGGTGACCAGCACGTAGCGGCGCAGCGCGTCGGCGACGTCGGCGGCGATGTGGAACGCGGCGGTGCCGGCCGGCCAGTACGCCGACGACTCCGGCCCTTCGATGGTGCGCCACGGGAAGGCAGCGCCTTCGAGGTTCAGCGTGCGGGCGCGTTCCTGCGCCTGGGCCAGCGTGTCGTACCGCCACTGCAACGCGTCCCGGACCGCTCCCGGCTGCGTGTACGTGAGCACCGGCAGCACGAACATCTCGGTGTCCCAGAACGCGTGGCCGTCGTACCCGGGGCCGGTGAGGCCCTTGGCCGAGATCGGCCGCCGTTCCGCGCGGGCGCCGGCCTGGAGGACGTGGAAGAGGCCGAAGCGGACGGCCTGCTGCACCTCGGGGTCGCCTTCGACGCGCACGTCGGCGGCGTCCCAGAACGCGTCCAGGTATTCGCGCTGGGCCCGGCGCAGGCCGTCCCAGCCGTCGAGCCGGGCCGCGGCGAGCGCCGCGCCGACCTGGTCGCGCAGCGCCGGGAGGGACCGGCGGCTGGACCAGCCGTACGTCAGGTACTTGACCACCCGCAGCTTCTGGCCGGGCTGGAGCACGCAGCCGATGGTGGTGCGGACCCAGTCCTCGTACCCCTCGCTCTCGATCGTGGTGCGTTCGGGCCCGTCGACGTCGTGGCCCATCGCGGCGGCGACCCGTAGGCCGCTGACCTTGGTCCGGTGGATGAGCTGGCCGCCGTCGTCGGTGGTCAGTTCCTCCTCGGCCTGCAACGGCGACTCCAGGACGGCGGCCACCCGGGGGTCGCGGCTCTGCGGCGGCAGCGACTCGTTGGCGACCAGCTCGGACTGGAGGATCAGGCGCAGCGGCCCGTCGACCGGCTCCACCTCGTAGTGGATGGCGGCCACCGAGCGCTGGGTGAACGACACCAGCCGGGTGGTACGGACCTTGACCTCGCGGCCGGCCGGCGAGCGCCAGTGCAGGTCCCGGTGGAGCGTGCCGGCGCGCATGTCGAGGACCCGCTCGTGGGCGAGCAGTTCGCCGTAGCGCACGTCGAGCGGCTCGTCGTCCACGAGCAGCCGGATCAGCTTGCCGTTGGTGACGTTGACGATGGTCTGCCCGGACTCGGGGAAACCGAAGCCCGCCTCCGCGTATGGCAGCGGGCGCAGCTCGTAGAAGGAGTTCAGGTAGGTGCCGGGCAGCCCGTGCGGCTCGCCCTCGTCGAGGTTGCCCCGCAGCCCGATGTGGCCGTTCGACAGCGCGAACACCGACTCGGACTGGGCCAGCACGTCCATGTCGAGCTGCATCTCCCGGACGTGCCAGGGCTCGACCGGGTACGCCCGTTCCCGGATCACGCGGCCGGCTCCGGGGCGAGAAGGTCGGCGAGGTCGGTGACCACCACGTCGGCGCCCTGCGCCAGCAGCTCGTCGGCCTGGCCGACCCGGTCGACGCCGATCACGTACCCGAATCCGCCGGCCCGCCCGGCGGCCACCCCTGCGAGGGCGTCCTCGAAGACGGCGGCCTGCGCCGGTTCGACGCCGAGCAGCCGGGCGCCTTCCAGGAACGTGTCGGGGTGCGGTTTGCCGCGCAGCCCGCTCGCGCGGGCGACCACGCCGTCCACCCGCGCCTCCAGCCAGCGGTCCAGCCCGGCGGCGTGCACCACGGCGGCGCAGTTGGCGCTGGCCGAGACGACCGCGCGGCGCAGCCCGGCCGTGGCGGCTGCCTCCAGGTAGCGCACCGAACCCTCGTACACCTCGACGCCGCGCTGCTCGATCTGCTGGAGCAGGACGACGTTCTTGCGGTTGCCGAGGCCGTTGACGGTGTCCGCCTCGGGCGGGTCGTCCGGCGATCCCTCGGGCAGCGTGATGCCGCGCGAGGCCAGGAATGTGCGCACCCCGTCGGCGCGCGGTCTGCCGTCCACGTACCGGTTGTAGTCCGGTCCGGGGTCGAACGGGTGGAACGGCTCGCCGGTTTCGGCCGACCGTCGCCGCAGGTACGCGTCGAACGTCTCCGCCCAGGCGGCGTTGTGCACCTTGGCGGTCTGCGTCAGCACACCGTCCAGATCGAAGAGACAAGCGCGCACGTGCGCGGGGAGGCCCAGCATCGCTTGAATCTAACCAGACCCCGCGTCGGGCAAACCCCGTTCCGGGCTCAGCGGTTCGGGCGGAGCGTCCAGATCACGGTGAGAGCCGAGGTGACGGTACCGTCCTCGGTGCCGATCTCCACCTCGACGGGGAACTCGGGCCGCGTCCCCGCGTCCAGCTCGGCCAGCACGTCGGCGGGCAGACGCCCGAGCCGGGCGGTCGCCAGCACCGGCCCCACCGCCACCTTGAGGTAGCGGATGGTCGCGGTCACGGCCAGGGGTACGGCCCGGTCGAGCACCTGCCCGAACGCGGCCAGCACAACCGCGCCGGAGGCGGTCTCCCCCAGCGTGAACATGGCCCCGGCGTGCGGGCCGCCCACGTGGTTGTGGTGCGCCGGGTCGTCGGGTAGCCGGACCACGGCCCGGACCCCGCCCTCGGCCTCGGGCGCCACCTCGACGAACTCGATTCCGAGCGTGCGGGCGAACGGCACGGCGTCGAGAAGACCGGCCGCCACCTGGCGAGAGTCGATGCTCATGCCCGAACGCTACTCGCCAGTAACTTTCTCGGCAAGACCGTGCGGCGACGACCCGACGTCTCCAGCAAAGTGACATCGGGCCGCAATCTCCATGACTTGTCTCTTAATAAGAGACATTGGGACACGAGACGATCACGTCCGCCCGCCACAGCCGTGCCACCCTCCCAAATATCAAAATTTACGCTCCGGATACTGAACCGGAGTAGATCTTGGTACGAAAGTGCCCTCAGAGGGGCCTTTTCCTACCAAGATCTACGGTGCGAAGACCGGCACGTCTGCGGCATCATCAGCGCTCGGCTATCTCGTTGCGCCCTTCGCGGTCTGCGTCATGTCGTATCCCATCGCGGGGATGATCTCGCCCAGTTCCCGCTCGACGTACGCGCGGGTGCCGGCGTCGAACTGGTCGTCGCGGTGCGCCAGCTTGTCCGCCTGGAACGTCGACGCGGTGACGGCGTCCTCGACGCCGAGCCGCTCGAACAGGGCCCGCCGCTGCCCGGGCCAGTCGGCCGCGAGGTCTTCCGCCTTCACCTCGACGTATCGCCTGCCCGCCAGATCGGCCGCGTCCTTCCAGGCCAGCCATCGCTGGTAGACCGGCACGAGGTAGGCGAGCACCCCGTCGACAGTGGACGGCGCCCACGGCTGGGCCAGGTGGGAGGCGAACACCGCCACCGGGTGACGCTTGACGTGCACGATCGTCGCCTCGGGGACCAGCTCCCACAGGAAGTCCATGGTGAAGAGGTTGAACGGCGTCTTCTCGCACCAGGTCGGTTTGCCCGCGTCGGCGGCCGCCCCGCCGAACAGGGTCTCGACCAGGCCCCGCAGGACGGCGATCAGTTCGCCCCGGTCACTGAAGTACCTCGGGACGACCCGCCGTCGGCTGGCCGGCCCGAACGGCCCGGCCGGGCGGTCGCCGTCGCCGAAGCCCTCCGCGGGCACGGGCTCCTCGAAGGCGTGCGCGATCAGCCGGGGCCAGAGCTGGTGTACGGCGTCCCGGTAACGCCGCTCGCCGACCAGCTCGGGCACTGTCTTGCCACGGTCGTCACGCCGGCCGGGCACGCGTACGGTGAGGAAGTCGCTCAGCCGGTGCAGGGCGTCCTCGCCGACGATGGGGTCGTACCGGTCGGTGAGCGCGTCGGCCAGGTCCCGCAGGCCACCGGGTTCGACGAGGAACTTGGTCTCCATCGGGATCCGGTGGATCAGCGGATGCTGGCCGATGATGTCGGCGATCCGCGACGTGCCCGAACGGCCCGTGCCCGCGACGAAGACCGGTGAGGGAGACGGCATGGACGGCAGTCAAACTCCCGGCCCGGCGCGGCGGCAATCCATTTATCCCCGCCGTGATCAGCTGACCGACCTCCTGGCCGACGCGATCGGGTCCGTCACCGTGGCGCACCCGACCCGGGTCGCCGTCGACGGGCCGCCCGCCGCCGGCAAGACCACGCTCGCCGACGAGCTGGCCGCCGTCCTGCGCGCCCGGGGCCGGTACGTCATCCGGGCGACAGTCGACGACTTCCTCTTCCCCCGGGCGCGGCGCTATCGACGCGGCGAGTTCTCGGCCGAGGGCTGCTACGTCGACACCCACGACCACGGGGCGCTGAAGCGGGTGCTGCTCGATCCGCTCGGCCCGGGCGGCGACCGACGCTTCCGGCGCACGGTCTACGACCACGCCACGGATACGGTGCTGTCCCCGCCGCTCACGACCGCCCCGGCGGACGCCGTGCTGATCGTCGACGGCGTCTTCCTCCTGCGCCCGGAGCTGGTCGACCGGTGGGAGCTGCGCGTCTTCGTCTCGACCGCGCTCGACCGGACCGTGGATCGTGCCGTGATCCGTGAGCGCGAAGTGTCGCCGCGTGCGGACGTCGAACGGCGCTGGCGCGAGCGTTACCTCCCCGCCCAGCGGCTCTACTTCGCCACGGCGCGCCCGGTCGAGCACGCCGACGTCGTCGTGCACAACGACGACCCCGCGCAGCCGATCTGGGAGACCCGGGCACGCTCGGGTGGCAGGCTGGCAACCATGGACCGGAATCGGGTGGCCGCCTGGATCGCGGCGTACGAGCAGGCGTGGCGCACACCGGGGACGGCGGCGCTCGGCACGATGTTCACGTCCGACGCGAGCTACCGGCAGGGACCGTACCGGGATCCGGTCGTCGGCCTGCCCGCCATCACCCGCATGTGGGACAGCGAGCGCGACGGACCCGACGAGGTCTTCGAGATGACAGCGGAGGTGGTCGCCGTCGACGGCGACACCGCTGTGGCCCGGGTCCAGGTCCGGTACGGCGACCCCGTCGACCAGGAGTGGCGCGATCTCTGGATCATGCGGTTCGCCGAGGACGGCCGGTGCCTGTCGTTCGAGGAGTGGCCGTTCGCGCCGGGAAAGCAGGCCGCCGGCGCCGGGTGAGGTCGGCACCGTTGCCTGGTCGTGTCGCCCGCGAGACTTTCGATCCCTACCCTCCGGGAGATGCGATCCAGTGCGGCCAGGGCTGCGGCGATTGTGGTCACCGTGTTGTCGGGGCTGCTCACCCTTCTCGGCTGTCTCAGTTGCCTGCCGTTCCTCGCGCCCACGGCACCGTGCCCGAACGACACGGTCGACTCCTTTCAACAGGCGAGGCTGGTCCTCTTCCTGTTGAGCGTGGTGATGCTGCTGACGGCGGGCCTGTCCATCGCCCTCGCCTGGGGCGGCAGGTGGAGCCGTGTCCGGAGTCCCTGGCCGTGGCTCGCGGCCTCCGTGGTCACGATGGTCGTGAGCGCGAGCCTGACGGTTCCGATCGACCGGATGAGCTCCTGCTGACGTTCGCCGCCTCGACGGCGCCGGCGGCGTATTCGGAGAACATCTCCCCGAGGACACGCTGCGCGTCCACGGATTCTTCCGTGTCCTCGGGGTCGTCGAAAGAGCGGGAGTAGGTGGAAAGGGTCTTCCAGAGGGCCCAGCCACGTCCGCGCGCCCACGTCGCGTCATCCACCGACAGCCGCTCGCGAAACGCCTCCCGGCCCTCGGCGGTCAGCAACGTCCAGGCGATCGCCAGGTCGCAGGCCGGGTCACCGACGCCGCATGTCCCGAAGTCGATGACGGCCGCCAGCCGGCCGTGAGCGAGCAGCAGGTTCCCCGGGGCGATGTCGCCGTGGAACCAGCGGTCCACCCCGTCCCAGCGGGAGTCGAGTGCCCGCCCCCAGATCTCGCGGACCAGCTCGCCGTCGACGTGGCCGCCCAGCGCCGCGAGCGCACGCTCGACCTTCGTGTCGTACGTGCGCAGAGTGCCGCCCCGGTACCAGTTGTGGATACCCGGCTGCGGCCCGCCGGTGGCGTCGACGCCGTGCAGGGCCGCGAGAAAGTCGGCCAGGTCGAGGGCGAACCGCACCGGGTCGGCGATCCGGTCCACGGCTGCGGTCTCGCCGTCGAGCCAGCGGTAGATCGACCACGGATACGGGTAGCCCGCACCCGGCTCGCCCTTCGCCAGCGGTGCGGGGACGGGTAGCGGCAGCCGAGCGGCGAGGGCCGGGAGCCACAGGTGTTCCTTCTCGACGGCCAGGGCGTACTCGGCAGCGCTGGGCAGACGCACCAGCAGCTCGGGGCCGAGGTGGAAGGTCCAGTTGTCCCAGCCGCCGTTGGCGACCGGCTCGACCCGGAGGCCGGCCAGGTGCGGGAACTGGTCGGCGACCAGGCGACGCACCTGCGCCACGTCGACGGGTGTGCGCCGTGGCGGGGGACCGAGATCCGGTACGGCACTCACGCCCGTTTGGCGTACGCGACGAACGCCGCCCAGCTCGACGGCGTGAACGTCAGCGCCGGCCCCTGCCGGTCCTTGCTGTCCCGCACCCCCACCACGCCGGGCAGGTTGTCCGCCACCTCGACACAGTTGCCGCCGTTACCGCTGCTGCGGGTGCTCTTGCGCCAGATCGCGCCGGTCAACTCCATCGCTTTGCCGCCTCCGAGATCGCCGCCAGAGTCGCCCCGTGCGGCATCGCCTCCGCGCGGACGGACTCCCAGGTCTGCCGCAGTGAGTTCACATCCACCGTCCGCTCCACGATTGTGCCGTGCAACTGGTTATCGAGGTAGCCCACGTCGTCGCCGTCGGCGGGGGTGGCGAGCACGAACGCGCCGTTGAGCCCGGGATAGGCACCGACCGTCTCCGGCACCACGTGCAGGTGGACCCGGGGCCGCCGGCCCATCTCGATCAGGTGCTCCAACTGCTCCCGCATCACCTTCGGCCCACCGACCGGGCGAGCCAGCACCGCGTGGTCGAGCACCACCACGAACTGCGGCGGCGTCGGGCCGTCCAGCACCGCCTGCCGGGCCAGCCGGGCGGCCACCTGCTGCTCGACAGCCTCGCCGACGAACTGCGCAGCCCCGTCGTAGAGGGCACGGGCGTACTCCTCGGTCTGCAACAAGCCGGGAACGGCCAGCGGCTCGAAGCTACGCAGTGAGGCAGCCTCCTGCTCGATGCTCACCCACTCGCGGAACCACGGCATCAGCGCCTCCTGCATCAGCGCGTCCCGGATCCGCACCAGCAGGCCGCCGCCGTTCAGCACCTCGTCGCAGCGCTCGGTGAACTCGGCGCGCGGCGCGCGACGGCACTGCTCGACGGCCGCCACCAGGGAGGCCGAATAGCTCACCCGTTCGCCCAGCGCCTCCTGGGTCAGCCCGGCATCGGTACGTAACCGGCGCAGCTCACCGGCGAACAGTTCCCACAACGGCACACGGATCATCTGCACACCTCTGCACACGGCTGCACACGGAAAGACGGCCGGTAGGACGGCCAGGAAGGTGGGGGTGGAACGCCTTCCGACCCTAGCGGCGCGGTGACGAGACTGTCACGCAGTGGAGCCGAATTCGTCCGGTTCCCGCTACCGAGAGGAGTTGCGCCGTGCGACTGCGCTGGTTCCGCTGCCGGGGTGCGTCGGCACCGACACTGCCCCACCGGGTACGGGGCGACAACCTGCCGGAGTGGATGCGGCAGCCGACGCGTCCACTGCCGACGATGGGCCCCGGCCGCGTCGGCAACCTCACCCCGGCCCAGCAGTGGCGGGCCAACGGCGGCCGCTGGTCCGCTCCGCAGCAGCGCGGAACCAACGGCGGTCACCCGGAGCAGCTCCCGAGAGACGACCGCCACGAGGAGCGCCGGTGATCAGCCACCAGCTCGGGCAGCCGCCGGACGGGCCCACGCCGGACCGTCCCCGGCCGTACCCGCTGCACGCCACCCCGCACACGCCGCTGCGTCCCATGTGGTGCTGCCGGGCCTGCGGCGGGCCGTGGCCGTGCCCGATGGCCCGGCTGCTGCTCAAGACCGAGTACGAGGACAACCAGATCGGCCTGGCCATCTACCTGTGCGGGCTGTTCTACGAGGCGACGCGCGACCTCTACCGGCTGAACCCGGACGACGCGCCCGCCCCCGCCGACATGTTCGCCCGCTTCGTCGCCTGGGGCCCGCACCGGCGGCCGATCATCCGCGGATGAGCCGTCCGCCCGTCCGCGGATGAGACCGGCAGGTCACCGCCAGCCGACGTCGATGCGGTCGCCGCGCTCGTCGAAGAAGTGCAGCGCGTCCATCCGTACCTGCACGGCGAGCGGGTGCCCGGGCGACACCTGCGGGTACGGCGCGAGCCGTACCGCCAGTTCCGCCGGACGACGGTGGTGGCGGCCCGGGTCGGGCAGCACGCTCGTGCGGTTGCCGCCCCCGCCGGCCTCCGGGGCCGCCGCCGGAGCCTCCGTCGCACGGCCGGTGAGCCGCTGCATCACCTGGTTGAACCGGCGCAGGCCGCGCTGGCCCGGTGCGGCCTGCTCGACCGGTGTGCCCATCTCGTCCACGACGATGGCGGTGGCGCCGATGTCGAGGAACGCGAGCGACTCGTGGCCGTGGTGCTCCAGGTAGCGGATGCGCCCGTGCAGCACGTCACCGGCGGTGTCCGGGGCGACCGGGGTGAGCGCCTCCGCGCGCATGCCGACCACGATCCGCTCGCCGTGGTAGTGCGCCACCGCCCGGCTGCGGATGTCGTCCCAGGGCAGGTAGAGCGACTGCTCGCCGAGGTTCAGCGCGACGTACCGGTCGAGGTGGACGTAGACCGACGCCTCCAGCAGGTTCATCCGCGGGCTGCCCAGGAACGCGGCGACGTAGAGCGTGGCCGGCCGCCCGTACACCTGGGTGGGGGTGCCCACGTCCTGGAGCACGCCCTTGCGCATGATGGCGACCCGGTCGGCCATGGTCAGCGCCTCGGCCTGGTCGTGGGTCACGTAGATGGTGGTGACGCCCAGCTCGCGGGTGAGTCCGGAGATCTCCGCCCGCAGCTCGGCGCGCAGCCCGCTGTCCAGGTTGGAAAGTGGCTCGTCCATCAGGAACAGGCCGGGCCGGCGCACTATCGCCCGCCCCATCGCGACCCGCTGCCGCTGGCCGCCGGAGAGCTGGCTGGGCTTGCGCCCGAGCACGTCGCCGATGCCGAGCGCGCTCGCCACGTCCTGGATCCGCTCGCCGCGCGGGGCGGGCTCGACGCCGGAGAGCCGCAGCGGGAAGCCGATGTTGTCGCCGACCGTCATGTGCGGATAGAGCGCGAAGTCCTGGAAGACCATGGCGATCTTCCGGTCGCGCGGCGGCAGGTCGTTCGCCAGCTCACCGCCGAGCATGATGGCGCCGGAGGACGGATCCTCCAGCCCGGCCACCATGCGCAGAACTGTCGATTTCCCGCATCCCGACGGGCCGAGCAGCACCATGAACTCGCCGTCGTTGACGTCCAGATTGATGGTGTCGACCGCGACTGTTCCGTCCGGGAACACCTTGGTGACATCCTTGAGCGCGACGGTCGCCACCGTCACCTCCCCAGTTCCTCGCCCCAAACCCGGGAATGACTGTGACCAGGATCATCTGATTCGCACATCGGGTAAACGTGCCATGTTCGGCTCGTGACAGTCCTATTAAGCGGTATTCGCCGGTCTCGACGATTAAGTGACCAGCCAGTAACCACTTTTACGGCGTTTCGCCGAGGAACACGCGGCGCACCACGCGCTCGGCGGCGTGCCCGTCGTCGAGCGCGCAGAACCGCGACCGGAACGCCGTCCGGGCCCGCTCGGCCGCCTCGTCGTCGACCGCGCCGGAACGGAACACGTCGAGCAGCCCGGGGAAGTCCAGCGCGACCGCGCCGGGCGGCTCGGCCAGCAGGTCGAAGTAGACGCCACGGGCCACCCGGTAGGCGTCCCAGTCCGGCGCGTAGACCACTATCGGCCGGTCCAGCACCGCGTAGTCGAACATCGCCGAGGAATAGTCGGTGACCAGCACGTCCGCCGCCAGGTAGAGGTCCTCCACCCGGTCGTATGCGCTCACGTCCAGCACGCCGTCCGCCGCCGGTCCCCGGGGGTTCCGCTCCCGGTCGTGGAAGTAGTGGCTGCGCATCAGCAGCCGGCCCCGCGGCCCGAGGACGTCGAGCATCCGGTCCGGGTCGAACGGCGGCCGCCACCCGGGCAGATGCTCCCGGTGCGTGGGCGCGTAGAGCACCACGTACTCGTCGGGTGCGATGCCCAGCGCGGCGCGGACCTGGCCGCGGTCCTCGGCGGTGGCCAGCGCCAGCCGGTCGTTGCGCGGGTAGCCGACCTCCAGCGTGGTGTACTCCGCCGGATACGCCCGCTCCCACATCTGCGTCGAGAAGCTGTTCGAGGTGATGCTGTAGTCCCAGCGGTCGACGCGGCGCAGCAGGCCGGCGAAGTTCATCCCCACCGCGCCCACCGGGTAGCGCTGCTGGTCCAGCCCCATCACCTTCACCGGCGTGCCGTGGTGGGTCTGTACGTGCACCGAGCCGGGCCGCTTGCGGACGAAGTCCGGGAAGTTGACGTTGTTGACGAGCCAGCGGGCGCGGGCCAGGACGCGGTGGTACTCGCGGGTGCCGGCCACCACGTACTCGACACCCGGCGGCAACGCGGCCACCCGGTCCCGGCGGACGATCCACACGCCGCGCACCTGGGGCGCGAGCCGGCGGGCCGCCTCGTAGATCGCCGCCGGGTTGCACGAGTAGCCCCGGTACCAGTAGGCCGCGTACACGGCGAGCGTCGGGTCGACCGGCCGGTGCAGCTCGGCCCGGTAGTACTCGCCGAGCGCCAGGTCACGGGCCCGCCGGGCGGTACGCCGCACCACCGGCGTCACCCGCCGCCGGGCGCGCCGGGCGGTCCGCCGGGCCGTCTCCCCCGCCTGGTGCGCCTCGCGCAACGCGCTGAACGTCCGCCAGCGCCCGGCCGCCACCAGCCGGTGCTTGAGCCCTTCCGCGCCGGGCGGGACCGGATAACCCTCGGGCGGCAGGAACCGCACGTAGTCGGCGTGCATCTGGGCGAAGAACGGTGCCCGCAGCTCCGGCGCGATCCGGTCGCCGTTGCCGAGCACCGTGAGGTAGTGCCAGATCATCCGCGCGAAGACCGCCGGCCGCAGCCCGGTCACCCTCCAGCGGTCCATCAGCCCGAACACCCGGTGCCACTGCGCGAAGACCTCGAAGTGCCGGTCCCCCCGGGTCTTCGTGATCGCGCCGGTGCGGCGCTGCCGGTAGTTCAGGCAGATCCGGTCGAGTACGCCGATCCGCCCGGCCGCCATCAACGCCGGATAGCTGAACGAGACGTCCTCGTACCAGCCCGGCTCGAAGCGCAGCCCGCGTTCGAGCAGGAACTCCCGGCGCACCACCCGGTTCCACGCGGTGTGCAGCAGCTTCAGCGTCTCCGGCCGGTCCCGCAGCGGGAACGTCGTCGCGCCCGGCGGTTCGGGGAACACGTCGCGCATCGCGCTGCGGGTGCCGATGTTGTTCCAGTGCGCCCGGACGTGGTCCACGATCAGCACGTCCGGTGCGGTGTCGCGGAGCCGGTCCGCGACATGCGGCAGGCAGCCGGGCACCAGCCAGTCGTCACCGTCGACGAACCACACGTACTCGCCGACGGCCCGGTCCAGCCCGATGTTGCGGGCCGGACCGAGCCCGACGTTCTCGGCGAGGCGCACCGGGCGGACCCGGGGGTCGCGCAGCGCGTACTCGGCCAGGATCTCGCCGCTGTCGTCCGGGGAGGCGTCGTCGACCCCGATCACCTCGATGTCGCCGAACGGCTGGTCGAGGATCGAGTCGAGACATTCCCGCAGGTAGCCCTGCACCTTGAAGGCCGGCACGACGAAGCTGATCAAGGTCACCCCGGCCCGCCCTCCGTCAGCCCGGCGAGCGCACACCCCCACGGGCGCGGGCCGGCAGGACCACCCAGGCGAGGACCACGCTCGCGACAAAAACCACGAGAAGGTACGCACCGAGTGTAGCCAGAGCGATACTCGCATATCCGGCGATCAGCCCGATTGCCAGCAACACGGAACGTGCCGGCCAGCCCAGCGTGGCGGCGTGCAGCGGCGGCGCCACCTGCCGCTTCTCCAGCCGGGCGGTCAGGTCGTAGTGCAGCAGCGTGAGCACCAGGACGTACCCGAAGATCAGCCAGGCCGGCGCCCGGCCCGCCACCCCGACCGCGATGGCGAACAGGTACTCGGCGGCCCGCAACGCGGCCGGCACCAGCCAGTCCAGCGACCCGTCGTGCGGCGCCCGCGAGCCCTGGGCGGCACCCAGCAGCAGCACCAGCGCGAGCACCGGCACCCAGACCGGCAGGTCGCCGCCGCCGTGCACCGCGAGCAGCGCCCACACCAGCGTCCCCGCCGCGCCCAGCGCACCGAGCACCGCCAGCAGCAGCGGCCGCCGCGCGGTCGGCAGCGTCCGGGCCAGCAGGCCGTCGTCGCGGTGCAGACCCGCGTCCACAGTGGTCAGCACCGGCACCCGCATCCACCGCGCCCGCAAGGTCCGCAACCCCCCGGTGTACGCGAACGCCAGCGTCCCCCAGACCAGCACCGCGACCAGCGCCACCAGCGGTCCGAACAGCGCAGCGGCGATCGCGATGAGCGCCCACCGCTCACCGATCGGGAACACCACCGTGCGCTTCAGCCAGTACGACACCGAACCGGTGTCCGCCTGCACCCGCGTCGACGCGGCGTTCAGCTTCCCGCCGATACCGCCCGCGTCGGCGCTCACCACCTTCGGCCGCCGGGCCGCCTCGTCGTGCAGCGCGCCGTACCAGGTGTCGGTCATGTGCCGCACGGTCTGCAACGTCATCGCGGCCAGGGCCAGCGCCCAGCCGTACCGGAACCCGGCGTGCGTGGCCCCGAAGCCGAGACCGGCGTAGACCACGTACTCCTTGAACCGGTCGGCCATCGTGTCCAGCCAGCCGCCCCAGGCGCTGAAGTGCCGGGTGTAGCGGGCCAGCTGCCCGTCCACGCAGTCCAGCACGAAACCCAGGTAGAGCAGGATCGCACCGGCCACCAGCGCGGGCCGTCCACCGGCGCCGAACAGCACCGCCGCGGCCACCGCGAACGCCACCGAGACCATGGTGACCCCGGTCGGGCCGATCCCGATCCGGGCCGCCGCCTTCGTGACGTACGGAGACCACGTGCTGACGAAGAACGTGGTGAAGAAGTCGTCCCGCTCCTTCACCGACAGCTTCAACTCGGCGCGGTCCTCGTCGACGGCGGCCACCGCCGCCTCGGCCGCCGCCCGCTGCGCCTCGTCGCCGACCCGGTGCGCCACGAGCAGACGTACCCGCTGGGCGAAGATCAACGTGCCGCGCGCGGCGAGGTCGGCCACGAGCCGGTCCACCGCGCCCAGCGGCCCGCCGCCGGCGGTGCCGGCGCGGCGGGCGGCGTCGGCGAGCGCGGGCAGGTCGGCCGCGCCCACCCGCAGCGCGCCGCCGAACACGCCGCTCGGGTCGGCGGCGCCGACCTCGACCACCTGCCCGCGCTCCTCGCGCACGGTGGCCTGCCCGGGCGCGGGCGGATCGGTGAGCACCAGCGCCACCGTCGGCCCCACCGGGCTGGTCGCGAGATGCTTGAGTACGGCCGTGTGCGCCACCAGATCCGCGCCGCTGACCAGCACCGGGCCGGTCGCGTCGGCGACCAGGTCGGCCAGCTCGGTGAGGTCCGCGGCGACGCGCACGTCGTCCGCCCCGGCCCGGCGCCACTGCGCGGCCAGGCGTTCGGTGAGCCGGCCCGCCGCCGGTTCGGCGGCGAGCACGATCGCGAGCGTCACCGCTTCGCCGCGTCGGCGTAGGCGGCCAGCGCCTCGTCGATCGTCCCGTCGACGATCAGCCGTCCGGCGTCGAGGTAGAGCCCCCGACGGCAGAACCGGGTGAGGTCCTTGTCGTTGTGTGACACCAGCACCAGCGTGCGCCCTTCCGCGAGAAGTCGCTCGATGGTCGCATAGCACTTCGCGCGGAACTCCGCGTCCCCGACCGCTGTCACCTCGTCCACAAGCAGCACCGGATGCGGCAGGTGCGCGATCACCGCGAAGCCCAGCCGCACCTTCATCCCCGACGAGTAGTGGCGCACCGACGTATCGATCGCGCGTTCCACCTGCTCACCGGCGAACGAGACGATCTCGTCGAAGTGCTCCCGCAGGTACGCCGACGACAGCCCGTGCAGCCCGCCCACCAGGTACAGGTTCTCCCGGCCGGTCAGGTCGCCGGAGAACCCGGCGGACAGTTCGAGCAGCGGCGCCACCCGGCCGTGCACCCGGATCGAACCCTCGTCCGGGATGAGCACACCGGCGATCAGCCGCAGCAGCGTGCTCTTGCCGGTGCCGTTGCGCCCCACCACGCCCACCGTCTCGCCCGGCTCGATCCGGAACGACAGGTCGCGCAACGGCCAGAACCGGCCCGCGTCCGGGTCGCGGGCGCCCCGGTGCACGATCAGCTCCCGCAGCCGCAGTTGGCGGCGCCGGTTGCGGACGAACCGGATGCCGAGCCCGTCCGCCTCGATGATCGGCGCCATTCAGAGTTCCTTCAGCACTGCCGGTTCGAGGCGGTGGAACGCCCACCAGCCGAGCGCCAGCACCAGCACGCTGCCGGACACCGTGATCGTGAGCAGCCGGGCGTCGGGGAACTCGTCCGGATACCAGACCGCGTGGTGGAGCTGGAAGATCCCGACCAGCGGGTTCAGCTCGTACCCGATCTTGAGCCAGCCCGGCATGCCCGACTCCCGCACCAGGTCGAGCGGGTAGATGATCGGGGTCGCGTAGAACAGCAGCCGGATGACCAGCCGCATGGTGCGCTCGATGTCGCGCATCAGCACGTTGCCGGCCGACAGCAGCAGCGCCAGGCCCACCAGCAGCACGAACTGCACCGCCACCGCGAGCGGCAGCGCGAGCAGGCTCAAGCCGGGGCGGATCTTCCCCTGGCTCGCGTAGAGCGCCGCGACGGCGACCAGGATCGGCAGCCCGGCCAGGTATTCGGCGAAGCGCCCGGTGACCCGCCCGATCGGGAAGATCGGCCGGGGCAGGTTCATCGTGGTGATCAGCCGGGACTGCCCGGTCAGCGCGTTCGCGGCCTCGGTCAGCGCAGAACTCGCCCACATCCAGGCGAAGATCCCGGTGATCAGAAACAGCGGGTACGACCCGGCCGCCTCGCCCAGGTGCCGCCGGGTCGCGCCGGAGTAGAGCACGCCGAAGACGAACCAGTAGATCAGGCCCATGCCGAGCGGCTCGATCAGCGACCAGAAGTAGCCCAGCACCGACTGCTGGTACTTCACCGCGAGATCCCGGCGGACCAGGATGCGCAGCGAGGTGCGGGCGGACCAGAGCGCCGCGACGCCTGACGTCACCGCCTGATGGTCGCTTTGTCAGTAGCGCTCCCGGGCCGGGTGCGGGCCGGGATCACCCCAACGAGGTCAGCACTCGATCACGTTGACGGCGAGCCCGCCCCGCGCGGTCTCCTTGTACTTGACCTTCATGTCCGCGCCGGTCTCCCGCATGGTCTTGATGACCTTGTCCAGCGACACGTGGTGCACCCCGTCGCCGCGCAACGCCAGCCGGGCCGCGGTGATCGCCTTGATGCTCGCCACCGCGTTGCGCTCGATGCACGGAATCTGCACCAGGCCACCCACCGGGTCGCAGGTCAGCCCCAGGTTGTGCTCCATGCCGATCTCGGCGGCGTTCTCCACCTGCTCCGGCGTACCGCCGAGCGCCTCGGCCAGACCGGCCGCCGCCATCGAACACGCCGAACCGACCTCGCCCTGACAGCCGACCTCGGCCCCGGAGATCGACGCGTTCTCCTTGAACAGCACGCCGATCGCGCCCGCCGCGAGCAGGAACCGGACCACGCCCTCCTCGGAGGCGCCGGGCACGAACCGGGTGTAGTAGTGCAGCACGGCCGGGATGATCCCGGCGGCGCCGTTCGTCGGCGCGGTGACCACCCGCCCGCCGGCCGCGTTCTCCTCGTTGACCGCCAGCGCGAACAGCGTCACCCAGTCCATCGCGCGCAGCGGATCCTGGCTGCCGGTCTCCGCCTCCAGGCTGCGCCGCATCTCGGCCGCGCGCCGCCGGACCTTCAACCCACCCGGGAGTACGCCGTCACGGGTGCAGCCGTTCTCCACGCACTCGCGCATCACCCGCCAGATCTCCAGCAGCCCCGCCCGTACGTCCGCCTCGCTGCGCCAGGACAGCTCGTTGGCGAGCATCACCTCGCTGATCGACAGCCCGGTGCCGGTGGTGACGGTGAGCAGTTCCGCGCCGGTGAGGAAGGGGTGCTTCACCCGGGTGGTGTCCGCCTTGATCCGGTCCGCCCCGGCCGCCGCCTCGTCCACCACGAACCCGCCGCCGACCGAGTAGTACGTGCGCGACCGCACCTCGTTCCCGGCCGCGTCGTACGCCGCGAACGTCATCCCGTTCGGGTGGTACGGCAGCGAGCGCCGGCGATGCAGCACCAGATCCGCGTCCGGGTCGAAGTCGATCCCCTGGCTGCCGAACAGGTCGAGCCGCCGCTGGGTGCGGATCCGCTCCACACGCGGCCCGACCGAGTCGGTGTCGACGGTCTCCGGGACCTCGCCCTCCAGCCCCAGCAGCACCGCCCGGTCACTGCCGTGCCCGTGACCGGTCGCGCCGAGCGAGCCGAACAGCTCCGCCCGTACCCGCGCCACGTCGGCGAGCTGCCCGTCGGCCTTCAGGCCCGCCACGAACGTACGGGCGGCCCGCATCGGCCCGACGGTGTGCGAGCTGGACGGCCCGATACCGACGCTGAAAAGATCGAAAACACTGATCATTGGCTGCTTTCCTCGCCGTCGTCCCCGTTGTGCGGTTCCGAGCCGGTGCGTGGGTGCCGCGCCCGCCGGGCGGGTGGACGGCCGGCGCCCTGGGTGGGGGCGCCCGACCGGCGAGCCTACCTCGCCCCGGTGAATACCCGCCCCCACTCCACCGCATACC
>NZ_RCVK01000260.1:0-19391 GCF_003667485.1 Micromonospora sp. BL1 | reverse complement strand
CCCCAACCATGGGCGCACACCCCCGCCTCACCGGACCGCACGCACGCACCACCCCCTTAGCGCGTCGATCATGAAGTTAGCGGCGACAAATCAGACGCAGAACGGCGTCAACTTCATGATCGACGGGCCTGGAAGCGCCCACCCGTCCCCCGGCCTCGTCGCCGGTCGCCGGGCGCGTCGCGGCGGGTGATCAAGGAGTTTGCGTCACCGCAGCAGCCCTTTCCGTACCCAAACTCCTTGATCACCGGGCCACCCGAACGTGGCGCGCACCCCGGCTCACCGGACCCCACGCGCCGCCGCCGCACGCACCACCCGCCGCCTGCCCCATTACCGCGTCGATCATGAGGTTGGCGGTGACAAAATCGGACGAGGAACGCCGCCAACTTCATGATCGACCGGGCATGGGAGTGCCCAGCCGGCCCAGCCCACCCGTCCGCCGGCCCCGTCGCGGGTCGCCTCGCGGCGGTGATCAAGGAGTTTGCGTCACCGCGGGAGCCGTTTCCGTACCCAAACTCCTTGATCACCGCGGGTGGGTGGGCCGGGAAAGGAGCGCCGGGAACGCGGCGGGTGCCGGGGGCCGCAGTCAGGCACGCGGACTCGGCGCGCGGGCTGAGGCGCCCGCCGGGCTGAGCGCGCGGGCCGGCGCGACGTCGGGGGCAGCGCGGGCGTGAGGGCTCAGCGGGCGCCGGGAATCAGCGGCCTCGGGGCACAGCGGGTGCCGGTTGTCAGCAGCCCTGAGGGCTCGATGTGGCCTGGAGTGCCAGCGGGTACCGGCACTCAGCGGCCCCGAGGGCCGGCGGGTGCGGAGGGCTAGCGGGCGTCGGCCGGCTGGGCCTCGCGCGCCTCGATCGGCTGGCGCGGCCCGGGGACGGGCAGCGGCAGGGTGGGGCGCTGGTCGCGGCGCAGCGCGCCGAAGCTCATCCCGACCGGGTCGGTCCGGGCCACGCCCGGGTCGTAGAGGCGCAGGTCGGTGCGGCCCAGCCGGACCACGTCACCGTCGGCGATCGCCACGCTGCCGGTGACCCGGGTGTCGTTGAGCCAGGTGCCGTTGGTCGAGCCGAGGTCGGTGAGCATCACCCCTTCGGGGGTGGCCCGGACGGTGGCGTGCCGCCGGCTCAGGTGCGGGTCGGCGAGCACGATGTCGGCGGTCGGCGCGCGGCCGATCACCTGCGCGTCCTGGCCGACCCGGAACGTGAGCCCACGCATCGCCCCGCCGGACACCGTCAGCAACGGCATCAGCTCAGGATGCTCCTCCATGGACAGTCGACCTCCACCCCACATCGCCCCGCGGCGTCAGCCTGCCACCCCACCGTAGTGGCTTGCACCACCGCGCGGTCACCCCCGCGACCCCGGCCGGTCATCTCCCGTTCGCCGTTTCGGACGGCACTTCCGTCGATGCGACGGCTGATCGTCCGCGCAGCGTACGGCGCGTTCGACACCTACCGGCGAGTAATCCTCGGGTCTAGACTTCGGCCATGACCGCTGTGCATGTGCCGGGCGCCCCGCTCATCTCCGAGGGTCTGCTGGTGTCGACCAGCCCGGCCACCGGCGCCGAGGCAGGCAGATTCCCGCTGGCTGCTGAGGCGGACGTGCGTGCCGCTGTCGACCGCGCCCGGGAGGCCGGCGACTGGTGGGCCGGGCTCGGCTTCGCCGGCCGGCGGGACCGCCTCCAGCGCTGGCGCGGTGTGCTCGCCCGGCGGATCGAGGAGCTGGCCGACCTGATGCACACCGAGGGCGGCAAGCCGGTCGGTGACGCGGTGGTGGAGATCCTCACCGCGCTGGAGCACATCGACTGGGCGGCCCGCAACGCCCGGCGGGTGCTCGGGCCGCGCCGGGTCCGCTCCCGCCTGATCCTCGCCGAGTTCACCGGTCACCTCGAATACCAGCCGTACGGCGTGGTCGGCGTGATCGGCCCGTGGAACTATCCGGTCTTCACGCCGATCGGCTCCGCCGCGTACGCGCTCGCGGCCGGCAACGCCGTGGTGTTCAAGCCGAGCGAGTACACCCCTGCGGTCGGTCAGTGGCTGGTCGACCGGTTCGCCGAGGTTGTGCCGGAGCAGCCGGTGTTCCAGGTGGTGCACGGCTTCGGCGCGGTCGGTGCGGCGCTGTGCCGTTCCGGGGTCGGCAAGGTGGCGTTCACCGGCTCGACCGCGACCGCGAAGCGGGTGATGGCCGCCTGCGCCGAGTCGCTCACGCCGGTGCTGCTGGAGGCCGGCGGCAAGGACGCGATGATCGTCGACTCGGACGCCGACCTGGACGCCGCGGCGGAGGCGTGCGTGTGGGGCGGGCTGACGAACGCCGGCCAGACGTGCATCGGCATCGAGCGGGTCTACGCGGTCGACCAGGTCTTCGACGCCTTCGTCGACAAGGTGGTGGCGAAGGCCGGCCGGCTCACCGTGGGCGCCGACGGGTCCGACCTCGGCCCGATCACCATGCCGTCGCAGATCGACATCATCCGCCGGCACATCGACGACGCGATCGACCGGGGCGGCCGGGCGGTGCTCGGCGGCCCGGAGGCGGTCCAGCCGCCGTACGTGCACCCGACGGTCCTGGTCGACGTGCCGGAGGACTCGGCCGCCGTGCAGGAGGAGACGTTCGGGCCGACGCTCGTGGTCAACCGTGTCCGCGACGTGGACGAGGCGGTCGAGCGGGCCAACGCGCTGCCGTACGGGCTCGGGGGTTCGGTCTTCGGCCGGGCGCGGGCGGTGGCGGTGGCGCGGCGGCTGCGCTCCGGGATGGCCTCGGTCAACTCGGCGCTGACGTTCGCCGGCATGTCGACGTTGCCGTTCGGCGGCACGGGCGAGTCCGGCTTCGGCCGCATCCACGGCGAGGAGGGGCTGCGCGAGTTCGGCCGGCCCAAGTCGGTCACCCGCCGCCGGGCCCGGTCGCTGCTGCCGGCGATGACGTTCGAGCGCACCCCGGCCGACGTCGCCCGCATCGTCAAGATCGCCAAGCTGATGTACGGCCGGGGCCGCTGAGGCGGCGCCTCAGAACAGCGTCAGCTCGTCGCGTTCGATGCCGCGCAGCTTGTCGTAGTCGACCACCACGCAGCGGATGCCCCGATCGGTGGCGAGCACCCGGGCCTGCGGCTTGATCTCCTGCGCGGCGAACACCCCGGCCACCGGCGCGAGCAGCGGGTCGCGGTTCATCAGCTCCAGGTAGCGGGTGAGCTGCTCGACGCCGTCGATCTCGCCGCGCCGTTTCACCTCGACCGCCACCGCGCCGCCGACCGCGTCCCGGCAGAGCAGGTCGACCGGCCCGATCGCGGTCATGTATTCCCGCCGGACCAGCGTGTAGCCCTCCCCCAGCGTCGCCGGGTTCGCGGCGAGCAGCTCCTGGAGGTGCGCCTCGACGCCGTCCTTGCGCAGGCCCGGGTCCACACCCAGCTCGTACGAGGTGTCCTGGAAGATCTCCTCCAGGGTGATGCGCAGTTCCTCGCCGGCCTTGTTCACCACCCGCCAGACGCCGGGGGCCTCCTCCAGCCGGCACGGCGGGCTCATCCAGTTCAACGGCTTGTAGGCCCGGTCGTCGGCGTGGATCGACACCGACCCGTCCGCCTTCACCATCAGCAACCGGGTCGCCGGGGGCAGATGGGCCGAGAGCCGTCCGACGTAGTCCACCGAGCACTTCGCAATGACCAACCGCACCCGCCGAGGGTAGCCGAGGCCCCGGCGGACGCCGACGAGCGCCACTGGCGTACCGGTGCCATATTGAGATCGTGCTCGAAGTCCTCACCGGTTCCGGTCTGGCCGCCTCGGCGGGCCTGAACGCCTACATCCCGCTGCTGCTGATGGGGCTGCTGTCCCGCTACACCGATCTGGTCGAGCTGCCGAGTGGCTGGCAGTGGCTCGGCAACGGCTGGGTGGTGCTGATCCTCGCGGTCCTGCTCGCGGTCGAGGTGGTGGCCGACAAGGTGCCCGTGGTCGACCACGTCAACGACGTGGTGCAGACGGTGGTCCGGCCGACGGCCGGCGGGCTCGCGTTCGGCGCGGGCGCCGGCTCGGAGACGGTCACCGTCAGCGACCCGGACACGTTCTTCTCGTCGCACCAGTGGGTGCCGGTGGTGGTCGGCGTGTTCATCGCGCTCGGCGTGCACCTGCTCAAGGCCGCCGCCCGGCCGGTCATCAACGCGACCACGGCCGGTGTGGGCGCGCCGGTGGCCAGCACCGCCGAGGACGCGACGAGCGTCGTCATGTCGGTGGTGGCGCTGCTGCTGCCGGTGCTGGTGCTGGTGTTCCTGGTCGGCCTGGTGCTCTTCGTGCCCTGGCTGTTCCGCCGTCGACGGGAGCGGCGCCGGGAACGCGCCGCCGCCCGGGAGGCCGGTTTCCGCGTCTGACCGCGGCGGCTCAGCGGCTCTCGTACGTCATGCAGTCGGCCATGTCCATGTCCGGGCCGACGGTGATGGCCGGGGCGTGGCACTCCAGGTCGGCGTTGTGCCGGCAGTCCGAGCGCGAGCACGCACCGACCTGGGCCACGAGCTGGTCGATGCCGCCGCGCACGGGCATCTCCACGAACGTGTGGCAGTGCGCGTGGTCGCTGCTGCCGATGGTGATGGCGAACGCGTGGCAGTCGTTCGTGTGGTTGTAGGCGCAGGACCGGACGGCGCACTCCTGGACCCGGGGCATCTCCAACGACGCGGTCATCATCTCGCCCTTCAGTGGGTGTCTTGCCCCGACTTTAGGCTTTGTGATGCTTTCAGCGTGCGGGATCCAGCGCGTTCGCCTCGCGGATCACGGTGACCAGCTCGTCGATGATGCCGGTGAGCGCGAAGTCCTTCGGCGTGAACACCCGGGCCACCCCGGCGGTGCGCAGCGCGTCGGCGTCGGCGGCCGGGATGATCCCGCCGACCACCACCGGCAGGTCGCCCCGCCCGGCCGCGCGCAGCCCGTCCAGCACCGCAGGCACGGCGGCCAGGTGCGAGCCGGACAGCACGGAGAGGCCGACCAGGTCGACGTCCTCCTCGACCGCCGCCGCGACGATCTGCCCGGCGGTCAGGCGGATGCCCTGGTAGACCACCTCGAACCCGGCGTCGCGGGCGCGTACCGCGATCTGCTCCGCGCCGTTGGAGTGCCCGTCCAGCCCCGGCTTGCCGACCAGCAGCCGCAGCCGGCCGCTACCCAGCTCCCGGGCGGTCGCGACGACCCGCTCGCGGACCCCGGCGAGGGTGGCGTCGCCGGCTGTGCCGACCGCCCCGGCCAGGCCGGTCGGCGCGCGGTACTCGCCGTACACCTGGCGCAGCGCGCCCGCCCACTCGCCGGTGGTGACACCGGCCCGCACGCAGTCCAGCGTCGCCGGCATCAGGTTCGCCGTGGTGGCGGCGTCGGCGCGCAGCCGGTCCAGCGCCGCCTCGACCGCCGCCGCGTCCCGGTCGGCCCGCCACCGGCGTACGCCGTCGGTGGCCGCCTCCTCGACGGCCGGGTCGACCTGCTCGATCGCCTCGGCGCCGGCTGCGGTCAGCGGCGACGGCTCGGTCTCGGTGAACCGGTTGACGCCGACCACCACGTCCGAGCCGGACTCCATCCGGCGGCGCCGGTCGGCGAGCGAGGCCACCAGCGCGCTCTTGAGGTAGCCGGTCTCGACGGCGGTGACCACGCCGCCCATCTCCAGCACCTTCTCCAGCTCGACCCGGGCGCCGGAGACGATGTCGTCGACCAGCGCGGTCATCACGTGCGATCCGGCGAACAGGTCCGGGTACTCCAGCAGGTCCGACTCGTACGCCAGCACCTGCTGCATGCGCAGCGACCACTGCTGGTCCCACGGGCGGGGCAGGCCCAGCGCCTCGTTCCAGGCGGGCAGCTGCACGGCGCGGGCGCGGGCGTCGCGGGACAGCGTGACGCCGAGCATCTCCAGCACGATGCGCTGGATGTTGTTCTCCGGCTGCGCCTCGGTCAGGCCCAGCGAGTTGACCTGGACGCCGTAGCGGAACCGGCGCTGCTTCGGGTTCTCCACGCCGTAGCGGTCGCGGGTGATCTCGTCCCAGAGCGCGCCGAACGCGCGCATCTTGGCGATCTCCTCGACGAAGCGCACCCCGGCGTTGACGAAGAACGAGATCCGCTGGACCACGTCGCCCATCCGCTCGGGCGGCACCTGGCCGGAGTCGCGCACGGTGTCCAGCACGGCGACGGCGGTGGCCAGCGCGAAGCCGACCTCCTGCACCGGCGTGGCGCCGGCCTCCTGGAGGTGGTACGAGCAGATGTTCACCGGGTTCCACCGCGGCATCTCACGCAGCGTGTACGCGATCACGTCGGCGGTCAGCCGCAGCGACGCCGCCGGCGGGAAGATGTACGTCCCCCGGGACAGGTACTCCTTGATGATGTCGTTCTGCGTGGTGCCGGCGCAGCGGCTCAGCTCCGCGCCCTGCTCGGCGGCGACGGTGCCGTAGAGGCCGAGCAGCCACATCGCCGGGGCGTTGATGGTCATCGAGGTGTTCATCTCGGCCAGCGGGATGCCCTCGAACAGCGCCCGCATGTCACCCAGGTGCGCCACCGGCACGCCGACCCGGCCCACCTCGCCGGAGGCCAGCTCGTGGTCCGGGTCGTACCCGGTCTGGGTGGGCAGGTCGAAGGCGACCGACAGGCCGGTCTGCCCCTTCGCCAGGTTGCGGCGGAAGAGCGCGTTGGTGGCCGCGGCGGAGGAGTGCCCGGCGTACGTGCGCATCACCCACGGGCGGTCCCGCTCGGGCAGCCGTCCCGGCATCGCGTCGTCCATGGCCGGAGTTTAAGTTACCGTTCAGTAAAAGAGAGTGTGGAAAACCACACAACCCGATGCCCGCACCGGTGGGCCGGCGTGCTCGGCCGGCCCACCGTACGGGTTACTCGCTGCGGGCGGTCTCCGGACCGGTGATCCGTTCCAGCAGCGGCAGGGTGGCCGCGATGACCGCGAGACAGCCGAGCACGCCGAGGGCCACCACCGCGGCGAACCCGATCCCCGGCACGCGCAGGTCGTAGTCCATCTGCGCGCGCAGGAACAGCTGCGCGGCGACCAGTCCCATCCCGACCGCCACCACGGCGACGGTCAGCAGCGGCACGGTGCTCTCCAGGGCCACCACCCGGCGCAGCAGCCGCACCGGGGCGCCGCTGAGCCGGAGCAGGCTGAACGGCCTTTTCCGTTCGCTGAGGCCAGCCGCCACGGCCACGGCCAGGCTGCATCCGGCGAGCGCGAGACCGGCCACCACCACGAGGTCGGCCAGCCGCTGCCAGCCGCGCATGGTGTCGGCGAAGTCGGCCTCGAAGTCGCCGGGCACGTTCGGTGCCACGAAGAAGGTGGGGAACGCGGCTTCGAGGAGCGTCCGGGCCCGCTCCACCGCGACCGGGTCCTCCGCCTCGACCGCCACCGAACCCGCCGGGAGTCCCGCGAGGGCGGCCGGGTCCACCGGGGACGACGGCCAGACCCGGTCGGCCGAGGCGGACTCCCCCCAGGGGATCAGGTCCGGCGGCACCTCGGCGACGCTCGCCCCCGTGGCGCACCGCCCGTAGGCGGGCGGGATGTCCGCGCAGGCGATCACGCCGGAGTCGCGGCCGTCACCGCGTACCGGGTTCTCCCGGACGAGCACCGGGTTGCGGACGCCGGGAACCGCCGCCAGATCGGCCAGCAGCGTGGCCGGCGCCGGGGCGTCGTTTGTCAGCACCATCGACAGCCGTCCGGCCTCCAGGGAACCCCGGGGCGCCGGACCGCGCTCGTGCGCGATCGTCCCCATCACGCCCACGGCCACCGTCGTGACGAACAGCGCGAGCATCACGCCGCTCACCGCCCGGAACCCGGCGGCCGGGTTGTCGGCGAGCCGGCGCGCGGCGATCAGCGCGGCCGGCCGGCTGGCCCGGGCGGCCATCGCCCGGGCGCCGACCATGGTCAGCCACGGGCCGCCGGTGATCAGCCCGACCATGACCAGCAGTAGGGCGGGCAGGAACAGCGCGGTCTGGCCGTCCGACGTGGGGGGTCGGTACACCAGGGCGAAGCCCAGCCCGGCCAGGCCGAGCGCGAGCGGGATCAGCCGGTACGCCCGGGGCGGCCGGGGCGTGACCCGGCGGCTGACACCGAGCGGGGAGATCCGGACCCGGCGCAGCGCGACCCAGGCCGCGGCCGCCGCGCCCGCCGGCACGCCGAGGGCCACCAGGAGGGCCTCCGGCGCACCGATGGCCATGTCGCCGGGGAAGAACGGCATGCCGGTGAACGGAATGCCGGCGAGCTGCCCGCGGAACGCGAAGAACGCCGCGAAGCCGGCCGCCGCGCCGGCCGCCGCCGCGAGCGCGGCCTCGACGGCCGCGACGACCGAGATCTGCCGGGGCGTGGCCCCGACCAGCCGCATGGCGGCGAACCGCTGCTCCCGGCGGGCGGCGCCGAGCCGGGTCGCCGTGCCGATGAAGACGAGTACGGGAAACAGCAGTCCGCCCGCGGCCACGCCGAGGATGAGGTCGATCGCCGCCCTCGGCAGCGGAGCCCGGTTGTCGTCGAGCCGGGTGACCTTCCTGACCTGGTCCAGCTTCCCGACCTGCTCCGGGGTGCCGCCCACCAGGACGAGCAGGGTGTCCGGCGAGGTGAGCGCCGCCGGCCCGACGACGCCGAGGTCCCGGCCCGGGTAGCGGTCGGCGAGCTGGTCGGCGGGGATGGTGGCCAGCAGCTTGCGCAGCGCCGGGGAGGCGTAGAACTCGCCGGGCCCCGGCGCGCGGGGGACGCCGATCGGCGTGGGCGCGTCCGGACCGGTCGCGGCGACGTCGATACGGAGGATCTGATCGCCCCGGAAGTAGTCGGTGCGGGTGGACCACAGCAGCGGGTCGGCGGACCCGCCCGCCGTCTCCTGCGGGTACATCGACGCGTAGCGGGTGAGCTGGGCGTCGGTGGCGTGCACACCGGCGAGCGTGGTGAGCAGCAGCCCGGTGCCGACCGCGACGGCGGCGGCTACGGCGACCAGCCGGACCAGCGCCTCCCGGCCACCGGCGACGGCGAGCCGGAGCGCGAGCCCGATCACGAGGCGACCCCGGCGGGGGCGTTGACCCGGCCGTCCCGCACCATGACCTCCCGGTCGGCGTACGCGGCGATGCGCGCCTCGTGCGTCACCAGGACGACTGTGGTGCCCTTCTCGCGGGCGGCGGTTACCAGCAGCGTCATCACCTCCTCGCCGGTGAGCGAGTCGAGCGCGCCGGTGGGCTCGTCGGCGAACAGCACCCGCGGCTCGGCGACCAGGCCGCGGGCCAGCGCGACCCGCTGGGCCTGCCCACCGGACAGCTCCCCGGAGCGGCGGTGCTCCATGCCGGCCAGGCCGAGCCGCTCGAACCAGCCCCGCGCGGCGCGCAGCGCCGGAGTGCGGCGGACACCGCGCAGCAGCAGCGGCAGCGCCACGTTCTCCGCCGCGGTGAGTTCGGGCACGAGCTGGCCGAACTGGAAGACGAAGCCGAAGCTGTCGCGGCGCAGCGCGCTGCGGTCGGCCTCGCCGAGCGTGTCGATCCGGGTGCCGTCGAACCGGACCTCACCGGAGTCGGGGCGCAGGATGCCGGCCAGGCAGTGCAGCAACGTCGACTTGCCGGAGCCGCTCGGTCCCATCACGGCGACGACCTCGCCGGCCCCCACGGCGAGGCTCGCGCCGCGCAGGGCGGGTGTCTCGCCGAACGCGTACGTGACGTCGCGTGCCTCGATCATCGGGCTCATGGCCGTACCGCCTTTCTCAGGGCGTCCAGCCGGGCGCCCGTCGTCTCGATCCACCGCAGGTCCGCCTCGAGGTGGTAGAGGCCGTGGTCGGCCAGCATCACGTCGACGAGTTCGCCGCTGCGCTTGATCTCGGTGAGTTCGCGCATCCGGCGCAGGTGGGCGGCGCGCTGGGTGTCCAGGTACTCCTCGGCCGGGCGGTCGAGCATCAGCGCGAGCACGACCTTGGTGAACAACACGGTCTGCAGGTGCGGTTCCGGTTCGACCGGCTCGGTCAGCCAGTGCTCCACCTCGGAGGCGCCCACGTCGGTGATGACGTAGCGCTTGCGGTCCGGCCCGGCGCCGGGAGCGACGTCGCCGACCACCACCTTGCCGTCGCGGGCCAGCCGGCTCAGCGTCGAGTAGACCTGCCCGTACGGCAGCGGCTTGCCGCGCCCGAAGAAGGTGTCGTAGTCGCGCTTGAGGTCGTAGCCGTGGCTCGGCTCGCGTTCGAGCAGCCCGAGCAGGGTCAGGGGAACGGTCATGACCAGAGACTACACCGAGTGTATACCTCGCGTATATAGCTGACCCGGCAGTGGAACGGGCGACCGCACGACGCACACTTGACGTCATGGAGAACGAGCTCGCGATTTCCGTGCGAGGGCTGCGCAAGGCGTACGGCGACAACGTCGCCGTAGCCTCGGTGGACCTGGACGTCCGCCGGGGCGAGGTGTTCGCCCTGCTCGGCCCGAACGGCGCCGGCAAGACCACCACGGTCGAGATCCTGGAGGGCTACCGGCAGCGCGACGCCGGCGAGGTACGCGTCCTCGGCGCCGACCCCGCCCACCCCGACGCCGGCTGGCGTTCCCGGGTCGGCATCGTGCTCCAGGGCACCGGCGAGTTCGACGAGCTCAGCGTCATCGAGGTGGTCCGCCACTTCTCCGGCTTCTACCCGGAGGCCGACGACCCGGACAAGGTGGTCGAGCGGGTCGGGCTGGGCGCCAAGGCGAAGGCGCGCACGCACACGCTCTCCGGCGGGCAGAAGCGCCGCCTGGACGTGGCGCTGGGCATCATCGGCCGCCCCGAGCTGCTCTTCCTCGACGAGCCGACCACCGGCTTCGACCCGGAGGCCCGGCGCGAGTTCTGGGAGCTGATCCGGGACCTGTCCGCCGCCGGCACCACGATCGTGCTCACCACCCACTACCTGGACGAGGCCGAGGCGCTCGCCGACCGGGTCGGCGTGATCGCCGCCGGGCGGGTGATCGAGGTCGCGCCGCCGAACGCGCTGGGCAACCGGCAGGAGTCGCTGGCGACCGTCTCCTGGCGTACCCCCGACGGGACGCCGGCCTCGGCGGAGACCGCGACGCCGACGGCGCTGGTGGCCGACCTGGCCGCGCGCTTCGGCGGCGAGGTACCCGGCCTCACCGTGACCCGGCCGACCCTGGAAGACGTCTACCTGCGGATGATCGGACACTCATGACCACCACGACGAAGCACGCGGCCCCGGTCACCGCCGCGACCGCCGCCCGGCGGCCCGGCGCGGGCGCGCTGGCGCTGCGTCAGGGGCGGCTGGAGATCACCCAGTTCCTGCGCAGCCGGGAGTCCGTCGTGTTCACGATGGGCTTCCCGATCATCATGATCCTGATCTTCGCGGCGATCTTCAGCGACGAGATCGCGCCCGGGGTCAGCTACACGCAGTACTTCATCACCGGCATGATCGCGACCGGCCTGATGACGGTCAGCTTCCAGAACCTCGGCATCTGGATCCCGATCGAGCGGGACCGCGGCGTGCTCAAGCGCTACCGCGGCACGCCGATGCCGAAGTGGGTCTGGTTCGCCGGCAAGGTGATCATGGTGGTGGTCATCGGCATCGCGGAGACCGTGCTGCTGCTCGCCGTCTCGGTGGCGATGTTCGACCTGGACCTGCCGCAGACCACCGCCAAGTGGCTGACGTTCGCCTGGGTCTCCGTGCTCGGCGTCACCGCCTGCACGCTGTGCGGCATCGCGATCTCGTCGCTGGCCCGCACCGCGCGCAGCGGCTCGGCGGTGGTCACCCCGGTCGCGCTGGTGCTCCAGTTCATCTCCGGCGTGTTCTTCGTCTTCACCAGCCTGCCCACGTGGATGCAGCAGGTCGCGGCGATCTTCCCGCTCAAGTGGATGTGCCAGGGGCTGCGCTCGGTCTTCCTGCCGGACAGCTTCGGCGCCCGGGAGCCGGGCGGCTCGTTCGAGCTGGGCACCGTCGCGCTGGTGCTGGGCGCCTGGTGCGTCATCGGCCTGGTGCTGTGCCTGACCACGTTCCGCTGGACCACCAAGCGCGACGGCTGACCACCGCTCATCCGCCGTCGACGAGCGCCGCACCCAGCGGCGTACGCCAGTAGAGCACCTCGCGCCCGGACCGCCGCTTCGCGACCGCGCCCGCGTCGAGCAGCACCCGCAGGTGGTCGCTGACCGTGCCCAGGGACAGCCCGGTCACCACCACGAGCTGCGAGGTGCTCAGCGGCGCGTCCAGCCGGGCCAGGATCTCGGCCCGGTTCGCGCCGATCAGCCGGGCCAGGCCGTCCGGTGCCGGTGAGGTCGGATCGACCAGGATCCCGCGCGCCGGATAGACCATCCCGAACCGGGCCGGCGCGTCCCAGACCACCCAGCCGCGGCGGCAGTGAGCCGGCACGAACACCAGCTGTTCCGCCGCGTGCAGCGACAGCGGCGGCTCCGGGTAGTCGTTCACCTGGAGGCGGCCGTCGCCCAGCCACCGCACGTTGCGGTTGATGTCCACGATTGCCCCGGCCAGGCCGCGCATGCTCAGGGCGGCGGTACGGGCCACGATGTCCGCGCGCAGCCGGCGTTCCCGCTCCGGCCACTCCGGCGCGACTGTGTGCGCCCAGATCCAGTCGAGCAGTTCCACGACCTGCCCGGTGAGCCCGTCCGCCAGCAGTTCGGCCGCCAGCGGGCCCGGCCGGGTGGCACGCAGGTCGGCCCGGATCCGCTCGTCGGACAACCGCTCGATCGCCGCCAGTTCCCCGGCGAACGTCGGGTCCGCCGAGGCGGGCGCGATGGTGAGGAAGTCCGCCACCCACCGAAGGCCGAACGACGCCTCCACCAGCGCCCGGACCACCGGCCGGGCCGCCAGCATCTCCCGGAACGCGTCCACGTGCGGCCGTCGCCAGGCCTGCTCCCAGGGGACCTTCGGATGACGCAGCGCCTTCAGCGCGCCGACGGTCTCGGCCATCGGCGACACCGTGAAACGACTCCGCGCGACCAGGTCGGACGGCACCTGCCAGACGCCCACGTTTCGCCTCCAGACGTAAGTCTAGGGATTCCGCCGACGACCAGCCGACCATGCCCGGGTGAGAACGTACGCAGAACTGTTCGCGGTCCGGGAGTTCCGCAACCTGTTCCTGGCCAACTGCGCCGGGATCGCCGCCCACACCACGTCGGCGCTGGCCCTGGGCGCGCTGACCTACGCGTCGACCGGCTCGGCGCTGCTCACCGCGCTGAGCATGTTCGGGGCGCCGCTGGCCGGTGTCCTCGGCAGCCTGACGCTGCTGTCCGCCGCGGACAGCGTGCCGCCGCGCCGGGCGATGGCCTTCGCCGCCCTGCTCGCCACCGCCGGCGCGGCACTCCAGGCGGTGCCCGGGCTGCCGCTGTGGGCCCGCTTCGCGATCATCTTCGCCAACGCGTACGTGGGCTCGGTCGCCGCCGGCGCCAAGTGGGCGCTGCTCACCGACATCGTGCCGGTGAACGCCTACGTGCTGGCCCGGGCCACGATGAACACGAGCGTCGGCGTCATGCAGATCGCCGGGTTCGGGCTGGCCGGCGTCCTGCTGGTGTGGCTGAGCCCGTACCAGGTGTTCCTGCTGGCGCTGGTCCTGCGGGCGGTGTCCGCCGCGGTGGGATGGTTCGGGCTCACCGAGCGTCCGGCCCGGACCAGCGAACGGGTGACGGTCGCCCGCACGCTGCGCGTCAACCGGGTGCTCTGGGCCGACCCCGGCCGCCGGTCGCTCCTGCTCAACCTCTGGGTACCGGGCGGCCTGATCGTCGGCTGCGAGGCGCTGTTCGTCCCGTACGCCGCCGACCGCGCCGGCTTCCTGCTCGCCGCCGCCGCGCTCGGCATGCTGGCCGGGGACGTGGTGGTGGGGCGGTTCCTGTCCCCCGCCCTCCGCGAGAGGTGGATCCACCCGCTGCGGGTGCTGCTCCCCCTGCCGTACCTGCTGATCCTGCTGTCGCCGCCGCTGCCGGTGGCCATGGCCGTCGCGCTCGTCGCGTCCGTCGGCTACGCCTGCACCCTGCCGATGCAGGAACGGCTGATCGCCCACTCGCCGCCCGAGGCCCGGGGCCAGGTGCTCGGCCTGCACGGCAACGGGATGCTCGCCGCGCAGGCGGTGTGCGCCGCGCTCGCCGGGGCGCTCGCCGACCTGGTCACGCCGTCGCGCGCGGTCGCGCTGCTCGCCGCCGTGGCGCTGGCCGTCACCGTCGCGCTCACCCCCGGCCTGCGCCGGACCGCGCCGGGCGCCGGGGAGCCGGACAGCAGACCCGCGGCGGCCGTCCCGGCACCGTGATGCCGGGCGGCTGCCCCCGACGCGTACCGGATGGCACACTCGCCGGCATGGCACACACGCTGACCCGGCGGACGGTGCTCACCGCCGCCGCCGGGATCGCCGGGGTCGGCCTGGTCGGCGGCCTGGCCGCCCGGCAACTGGCCGGCCCCCGCCCGGGACCGGCCCCGGACCTGCCGGACGCCCCGCCCGGCGACGAGCGGCTGATCCGCATCGCGTCCGCCGCGCGCGGCCGCGAGGTGGACTTCTGGACGGCCGTGCCCGACGGGTACGGCGACGGCCGCGGCCTGCCCGTCTGCCTGGTGCTGCACGGCGCGTCGGCCACCCCGCGCGACTACGGCCGGTTCGGGCTGGCCCGCTTCCTCACCGACGCGGTACGCCGGGGCGCCCCGCCGTTCGCGCTCGCGGGCGCCACCGGCGGGCGGCTGTCGTGGCGCGCCTCGGGCGACGACGACCCGCAGCGGATGGTGCGCGAGGAGGTGCCCACCTGGTGCGCCCGGCGCGGTTTCGACAGCAGCCGGCTGGCCGTGTGGGGCTGGTCGATGGGCGGCTTCGGCGCGTTGCTGCTCGCCCAGACGTACCCGAAGTGGCTGCGGATGGCGGCGGCCTTCTCCCCCGCGGTGAGCCCCGGCGACGCGGTCTTCACCGGCGTGGAGAAGCTGCGCGGCACCCCGGTCGGGCTCTGGTGCGGGCGGCAGGACAACTTCCTCAAGGATGTCCGCGCGCTGGCCCGGGTGCTGCCCGAGGAGCCGGTACGCGCCGCCTGGGCCGACGGGCGGCACAACTTCGGCTACTGGGGGACAGTCATCCCGGACGCGTTCGCGCTGATCGGCGCCGCGCTCAGCCCACCCCGGACGTGAACCGCCCCCGGCCGCGCGGGCCGGGGGCGGGACGGGCCGGTCAGTACGAGTAGAAGCCCTGGCCGGTCTTGCGGCCCAGGTCGCCGGCGGTGGCCATGCGCTGGAGCAGCTCCGGCGGGAAGAACTTCTCGTCCGCGGTGTCGGTGTAGATGTTGCGGGTGGCATTGAGCAGCACGTCCACGCCGGTCAGGTCGACGGTGGCGAGCGGGCCCATGGCGTGGCCGAAGCCCAGCTTGCAGGCGGTGTCCAGGTCCTCGGCGGAGATCACGCCGGACTCGACGAGCTTGACCGCCTCCATCGCCAGCGCGCAGATCAGCCGGGTGGTGACGAAACCGGCGATGTCCCGGTTGACCACCACCACGGTCTTGCCGATTCCCTCGGCGAACGACTTGACGGTGTCCATGGTCGCGTCGCTGGTCTTGTAGCCGCGTACCAGCTCGCAGAGCTTCATCATCGGCACCGGCGAGAAGAAGTGCGTGCCGACGACCGACTCCGGGCGCTCGGTGGCGGTGGCGATCTGGGTCACCGGGATGGCCGACGTGTTCGTGGCGAGCACCGCGTCCGCCTTGCAGATCTTGTCGAGCGCGCGGAACACCTCGTGCTTGATCTCGATCTTCTCGAAGACCGCCTCGACCACGATGTCCGCGTCGGCGGCGGCCTCCAGCTCGGTGGTCGGGGTGATCCGGGCCAGCGTCGCCTCGACCTCGGACGCCTCGATCTTGCCCTTCTCGGCGAACTTCGTCAGCGACTTCCGGATGCCGTCCACACCGCGCTTCGTGGCCGCGTCGTCGATGTCGCGCAGCGTCACCTGCCAGCCCGCCTGCGCCGCCACCTGGGCGATGCCCGAGCCCATCAGCCCGGCACCGACGACCGCGAGTCGACCCGCCATCTGCTTCTCCCTCGCCGTGTTCTGCAACGTCTGGGAGAACCCTACTTAACGAGGGATAAGCCCCGGCCGTCAGATGGCCAGGTCCGGCTCCTCCGGCGCGGTGCCGCGCTCCACCTCGACGCCGAGCGCCCGCAGGTCCGCCACGAAGTCCGGGTAGCCCCGGTCGACGTGGTGCACGTGCGAGACCTCGGTCAGCCCGTCGGCGCAGAGCCCGGCGATGATCAGCCCGGCGCCGGCCCGGATGTCGGTGGCGCGTACCGGGGCGCCGGACAGCCGCTCCCGGCCGCACACCAGGGCATGGTGGCCGTCGGTACGGATCTCCGCGCCCAGCCGCATCATCTCGTTGGCGAACATGAACCGGCCGTCGAAGATGTTCTCGGTGATCAGCGAGCCGCCCTCGCTCACCGCCGCGAGTCCGATCGCCATCGGCAGCAGGTCGGTGGCGAAGCCCGGGTAGGGCAGCGTGACCACGTCGACCGCCCTCGGGCGGTCGTCCATGCGTACCCGGAAGGCGTCGCCCCGCGTCTCCACCAGGCCGCCGGCCGCGACCAGCTTGTCCAGCGCGACCTCCAGGTACGCCGGGTCCAGGCCGGTGACCGTCACGTCCCCGCGGGTCATCGCGGCGGCGAACGCCCAGGTGCCGGCGACGATCCGGTCCCCCACAGTGGCGTGCCGGACCGGCCGCAGCTCGGGTACACCGACGATGTGCAGCGTCGACGTGCCGGCCCCCTCGATCCGAGCGCCCATCCGGGTCAGCATCGTGCAGATGTCGACGATCTCCGGCTCGCGGGCCGCGTTGTCGATCGTCGTGGCACCCCGGGCCAGCACCGCCGCCATCACCAGGTTCTCGGTCGCGCCCACGCTCGGGAAGTCCAGCACGATGTCGGCGCCGTGCAGCCCGTCCGGCGCCTCGGCGATGACGAAGCCGTGCTCACCGGAGATCTCCGCGCCCATCCGGGCCAGCCCGGCGATGTGCATGTCCAGCCCACGCGAGCCGATGGCGTCGCCGCCGGGGTGGGCCACCCGGACGTAGCCCCGGCGGGCCAGCAGCGGGCCGAGCACGCAGATCGACGCGCGCAGCCGGCGGACCAGGTCGTAGTCGGCCTCCGCACCCGGCCGCTCCGGCACGTCGATGAGCACCGAGCGGGACCGCTCCACACCGCCGTGGGCCACCATCGGGTCGACCGGGTCGTCCGGGCCGAACCGTACGCCGCAGCCGAGCCGCCGCAGCACCTCGCCCATGATCGCGATGTCGGTGATCCGGGGCACGTTGGTGATCAGGCTGCGGCCGGGCGCGAGCAGCGCGGCGGCCATCAGTTTCAGCGCGGAGTTCTTCGCACCCACCACGTGCACGGTGCCGGCGAGCCGGGCGTCGCCGCGTACCCGGATGACGTCGACGTCGTTGAGCGCCGGATCTCCCGCGTCACCCGGACCCACCGGACTCGGCCGGGCCGGGATCGTCAGTTCCGGTATCCGTAGGCTGTGCGTCATGGCCGTCCACCTCACGCGCATCTACACCAAGGCCGGCGACGCCGGCATGACCAGGCTGAGCAACAACGAGCAGGTGCCGAAGACCGATCCGCGCATCGCCGCGTACGCGGACGTGGACGAGTGCAACGCCTCGATCGGCGTCGCGCTCGCCCTGGGGCAGCTCTCGGACGAGCTGCGGGCCGTGCTGGAGTCCGTGCAGAACGACATGTTCGACGTCGGTGCGGACCTGGCGACGCCGGTCGAGCCGGACCCGAAGTACCCGCCGCTGCGGGTGACGGAGGAGTACGTCGAGCGCCTCGAGGGCTGGTGCGACGAGTACAACGCGCGCCTGAGCAAGCTCGACTCCTTCATCCTCCCCGGCGGCACCGCGGGCGCGGCACTGCTGCACGTGGCACGGACGACCGCCCGGCGCGCCGAGCGTGCGGCATGGGCGCTGGTCGCACACGACCCCGATCGGACCAGTCCCCTCCCGGCAAAGTATCTCAACCGGCTCTCCGATTTGCTCTTTATCCTCTCAAGAACGGCAAATCCGGACGGCGACGTGCTATGGGTGCCGGGCGGGAAGCGCTGACCATCGGCGGCCTCCATCACGTGGAGGTGTGGGTACCCGACATCGCGGCGGCCAGTCGTTCCTGGGGCTGGCTTCTCGGCGAGCTGGGCTGGACGCCGTACCAGGACTGGCCCGCCGGCCGGTCCTGGCGCCTCGGCGCGACGTACCTCGTGCTGGAGGAGTCACCGGCGCTCACCGGCCGCACCCACGACAGGTGCGCGCCCGGCCTGAACCACCTGGCCTTCCACGCCGGCCCGCCGGCCGCCGTCGAGCGCCTGGTCACTGCCGCTGGAGGGTACGGCTGGACGCTGCTGTTCCCGGACCGGCACCCGCACGCGGGCGGCCCGGACAGCTACGCCGCCTACCTCACCGACGGGCAGGGGTACGAGGTCGAGCTGGTCGCGGAGACGTGAAAAGGCCGGCACCCCTTGGTTCGGGGTGCCGGCCTTCGTGTCTCTTACTTGTTCCAGTGCTCGGCGACCAGGTCGGCGGCCTGCTGCTCCCACTGGGCGTAGTGGTCCGGGTAAGCACTGACCTGGACGGTCTGGGCGGCCTTGGTCAGGGGCATGTCCTGCCAGCCGTCGACCTGCTTCAGACCCTTCAGGAACGCCGTGGTCGAGTACTCGGGGTCGGTGATCTGCTCGACCGTGCCCCAACCGGAGGACGGGCGCTGCTGGAACAGGCCCTGCGAGTCGTGGTCGTTACGGTCACCGAGGTGGCCGAGGTTCTCCAGCTTCGACTCCTGCAACGCCGTCGCGATCGACACCACCGCGGCGCGCTCGTCCATGCCGGCCTTCTTCGTCGCCGCGATGATCGCCTTCACATTCTTGGTCTGCTCGTCGTTCAGGTCGATACGGGACTGCTCGCCCTGCACACCATGCGGGATCAACTTGTCACCCTGCACGCTCACACTCACCGGCTTCGCATGCGTGGTGGTGTCCGCCGCGTGAGCGGCCACCGGACCGGCGAACACGCCACCGGTGAAGGCCAGACCAGCAATACCCAGAACGCTCTTACGCAGAATCGTGTTCATGATGGGGGCTCCATTCGGGGGTCGACGCACCCGGGGGTCGGGATACGCGTGGCACCGTCAGGCGCTCAAAAAGTCTTGGGGGATCTCGGCTGCTCACGGGGCACCGGGGGGTGCCTCTGCGCGGCGCCGGAAGCATGTCCAACGACCCGCCACCCGCCGTCATTCCCGGGGCGATGCACGCCACCCGGGCGGCGCGGGGGTTCACGTCGTCGGAACCGTGTTCAACGACCAGCCCGCCGGGATCATTCCCCGCGGCTCACGTCGCCAGAACCGAACTCAACGACCGCCAGCCCAAGACTGTTCCCGCAGCCAGCGGCCCCTTCTCAGAGCGCGACTGGTACTCGGTCGCTCACCCGGTTACAACGCCACCCACCCGCCGCCCATTCCACCCTCAGAG
>NZ_RCVK01000316.1:0-19557 GCF_003667485.1 Micromonospora sp. BL1 | reverse complement strand
GGGGCCGGTGAGCAGCGGCGGCACCGTGGCCGGCTCGCGGACCGGCCGGATCAGCAGGGGGGCACGCGGGCGGGGGACGGCCATCGGCTCATTGTGGCCCGGCGGCGTCGCGCTGGGCAGTCCCCGACGGCGTTTCGCGGCGTCCCGCGCGGCGTGGCGTGGCGGCTGCGGGTTGACCCTGAGACGGCTCGGGGTCGGGTCCCGGACAGTACCCGGAACCCCCGCCGCGAGGCCCGGAAATGTCGGTGGGGCCGGGTAGGTTTGGTCGCATGGTACACAGCGTTGAGCGCTTCCACGTGGCGATGGACGTGCACGATCACGTGGTCGAGCTGCGCCCGGTCGGCGAGATCGACATCGCCTCCGTGACGGCGTTCCGGGCCGCGCTCTGGGCGGCGCCGGCCCGGCCGGTGCTGCGGGTCGACCTGTCCGGTGTGCGGCTGCTCTCCGCCGCCGGGGTCCGCGCGCTGGTCGCCACCCACCTGCGGGTCCGGGCCCGCGGCGGCGAGCTGGTGCTCACCGATCCCGACCCGGTGGTGGCCCGGGTGCTGCGGGTGACCGGCCTGCACCGGGTGCTCCCGGTGCGCTGCTCCGACCGTTCGCAAGCCCTGCCCGGCCGCGCCCACGACCTGCCCGGCCGCGCCCACGACCTGGTGGCCTGCGCCGCCTGAGCCCGAGCGGGGCGCCGGGCGGCCGGAGCACGAGCGGAGCCGCTGCGCGCCCCTGGCACGAACCAGGCCGCCGCAGGTCGGCTGGGCACGAACCGGGCCGCCGCGCGTCGGCCGGGCACACTTCGGGCCGCCGGCGCGAGTGCCGACGGCCCGACGTGGACGGCGCTGCGCTCAGCGCACGCCGAGCAGGTCCACCACGAAGACGAGCGTCTCGTTCGGCTTGATGACGCCACCCGCGCCCCGGGCGCCGTAGCCCAGGTGCGGCGGGATGGTGAGCCGGCGCCGGCCGCCCACCTTCATGCCCACGACGCCCTGGTCCCAGCCGGCGATGACCTGGCCGCCGCCGAGCGGGAACTCGAACGTCTCACCCCGGTTCCACGAGGCGTCGAACTCGCGGCCGTTCGAGTGGGCCACGCCCACGTAGTGCACGCTCACCAGTTGGCCCGGGCGGGCCTCCGGGCCGTCGCCGACGGTGATGTCCTCGACGACGAGATCGGCGGGCGGCGCGCCCTCGATCGGGCCGACCTCGGGCTTGTCCATGAGCGGGTCTCCTCGGATGCTGACGGTGTGGTCACTGTCGATCCTGCCGGATCGCGACCGGCCGATACGCGCCGGTCCCCGCACACCGGCGTGGCGGGGACACGAAAGGGGGCGGGCGCCGCCTGTCGGCGACGCCCGCCCCGGGGCGAGCTGGTCACTTCAGCCAGGGGAGACGCTGGACCAGGGGGAGCCTCGCCCAGACCCGGCCGAGGCCGAGGGTGTTGCCGGCGCCCACCAGGGCCAGGCCGGCCAGCAGGCCCGCGTAGATGAGGTGGTCGTCCATGAAGGGGTTGTTCGCCGGGGGCAGCACCGCCGTCCACATCAGGACCAGGAGCAGACCGCCCGCGACCGCGGCGACCCGGATGCCGATGCCGAGCATCAGGGCGACACCGATGCCGAGCAGGCCGACCATGAACAGCGTGTCCGCCCAGGCCGCGCCGGCCAGGTTCTGGTAGAAGCCCGCGAACGGTCCCTCGACGGCGTTGCCGAGGAAGCCCTTGGTGGGGCTGCCGCCGTTGATCCAGGCGTTCTTCGCCGGGGTCTCGTGGCCGAGGCCGAACATCTTGTCGAGGAAGGCCCAGAGGAACACCCAGCCCAGGGCGAGCCGCAGACCGGCCCAGACGTACCGGGTGGCCTTCTGGCGGGTGGTCTCGGTGTGCGCCGCCGGAGCGATGGTGGCGGCGGGGGTCCGCTTGACGGCGGGGGTCCGCTCGATTGTCGCGGTCATTGTCTCCACGTCCCTTCCTGTGCCTCGCACCGCGCTTCCCGGTGGCACATTCATTCCACCGCCGCGCGGCGTCCGGGAGCAGGGCCGAGAGGTGCCCTCGTGACCGGGTCATTGGTCCCGTCCGTACCCGGTCCGGTCGGCCCGTCGCGGCCGGTCCGCCGCCCCTGACCAGGGCGCCCGCCGGCCGCCTACCGTCGCAGGTGGAGGCCCGGCACGAGGAGGTCGTGATGAGGACGTGGCAGGTGGCCGACGTGATGACCAGGGACGTCGCGACGGTGACGGAGGAGACCCCGTACCGCGAGGTGGTCGACGTGCTGGTCCGGCAGCGGATCAGCGGTGTGCCGGTGGTGGACTCGTTCCGCCGGGTGCTCGGGGTGATCTCCGAGGCGGACCTGCTGCACAAGGTGGAGCGGTCCGGCCACCCGGACGAGCGGCGGGTCTTCGAGGGGCGGCGCCGGCGTACCGCGCGGGAGAAGGCGGGCGCGCTCGTCGCCCGGGACCTGATGACCGCCCCGGCGGTCACCACCCACGAGCGGGCGTCGCTCGCGGCGACCGCCCGGCTGATGGACCAGGAGGCGGTCAAGCGGCTCCCCGTGCTGGACGACCTGGGCCGGCTCGCCGGCATCGTCACCCGCGGTGACCTGCTGCGCGTGCACCTGCGTACCGACGCGGAGATCCGCGAGGAGGTCGTGCACGAGGTGCTGCGCCGGGTGCTGTCGGTGCGCGACGGCCTGGTCACCGTCCAGGTCCGCGGCGGCGAGGTCACCATGGACGGGCGGTTGGACCGGCGCAGCGCCGTCGACCTGGCCGGCCGTCTCGCCGCCCAGGTCGCGGGCGTGGTCGCGGTGCACAACGCGATCGGGTACGACGTGGACGACACCACGCTGATGGAACTGGACCCGGTGCACGCCACCCCGGTGGCCTGAGCGCCGCCGCCCGGGCCCCACCGGTCAGGTGGGGCCCTCGGTGGCGAGCTGGGCGGCGAGCAGCGCCGGGGCCTCGGCCAGCGACGGGCCGTACCAGGTGAGGTGACGGCCGGAGACCAGCGCCGCCGGCACGCCGGGGAACGCCTCCGGCCCGTCGTCGGCGGTGAACCGGTACGGCTCGTCGGGCAGCACCACCAGGTCCGGCGCCCGGGCGCGCAGCTCGTCCAGGCCCGGCCGGGGATAGCGTTCCGGGTCGTCGGCCCAGCCGTTGCGCACACCGAGCCGGGCCAGCACGTCCCCGGCGAACGTGTCCCGCCCCAGCACCACCCACGGCCGCCGCCACACCGGCACCACGGCGGTGCGGACCCGTCCCGGCGGCGGCAGCGCGGCCCACGCGCGGCGGGCCTCGCGCAGCCACGGCGGCTCGGCCGGCGCGCCGAGCGCAACAACCAGCTCACCGAGCTGGTCGAGGGCCTCCGGCACGGTACGCGGGAAGGTGACCCGGACCGGCACCCCGGCCGCGCGCAGCGCCTCGGCGTCGGCCAGCCGGTTCTCCTCCTCGTTGAGCAGCACCAGATCCGGCTCCAGCGCGAGCACCCGGTCCAGGTCGGGGTACTTCGTCCCGCCGACCCGGGCGACGTCCAGCCCGGCCGGATGGGTGCACCAGTCGGTCGCCCCGACCAGCACCTCCGGGCGGGTGGCCGCGACCGCCTCGGTCAGCGACGGCACCAGCGACACCACCCGCACCGCGTCTCCTCCCCTCGGGCCGGACCGGCCGGTCAGTGGGCCGGCGCGGCCACGGCGTCGGCGGTCTCCGTCGGCAGGCCCGCCACCGGCACGCCCTTGCGTACCGCCCAGTCGACCGCCGCGCGCAGGTCCGCGGTGGGCAGCGGCCGCCGGGTGGTCACCCCGACCGCCGCGTGCACGGTGTACGCCATGAACGGGTACGACCGGGCCAGCGCGCCGATGGCGTCGTGCAACCGGCGTACCACGTCCAGCGCCGCCGGCTCGTCGAGCCCCGGCAGGAGGAGCTGGAACTCGTTCTCGGTGACGCGCAGCGCGCGGTCGACCGGCCGCAGGACGGCGGTGATCGCGGTGAGCACGGCGTGCCCCTCGCGGGCGACACCGCGGCGGCCGAAGCGTTCCGGCGAGCCGGGCGGCGCGTCCACCCGCAGGCCGACGAGTGCCACCGGCAGCGTGCCGGAGGCGGTCACCCCGTCCGCGCCGGACCACCGGGCCAGGCCGGGCTCGTCCAGCATCGCCTCGGCCGGCTCGACCGGCTGGTCGTTCCGGTCGCCGCGGCGGGCCAGCAGCCGCAGCGCCGCCTCGGCGCGCGGTTCGCCCGGCCCGGCCGGGATGTCCCGTACCCGGGCGATCGCCTCGTCCAGCGCGGTACGCGCCGCGGCGGGCAGCCGCTCGGCGAGCTGTTCGCGCAGCCGGATCGCCTCGTGCAGCGCCTCGTCGCGGCGGAAACCCCAGCGCCCCTCGAACAGGCGGCCGGACTCCAGCGTCGGCGCGGGCACCACGTCGGCCCGGTCGTGCGCGACGAGTGTGGCGCCGAAACGTGGGCTCAGGGCCACCACCGTCCACTCCCGGGCCAGCGCCTCCGCCTCGTCCAGCGCCACGCCGTAGGCGCCCTCGGGCAGGTCGGGCGGCGGTCCGCCGACCATCGCCACCACCGTCACGGCGGCGCGGCCGGCGATGCGCCGGTAGACCTCGCGCTCCCGGGCGAAGTACGGCAGCCGTTGGAACAGCGCGAGCACGACGAGCGGGCCGTCCTCGGCCTCGGCGAGCGCGGCGCGTTCGATGGCGTGGGAGACGGCGACGAGACTGCGTTTGGTGAACTGTTCCGGGGTCCGTCCGCTGGGCACGGGCAGAGCCTAGAGGGACGGGCGCGGTAGCGCACCGGTCGGCCGGACCGGTCTCACCGCACCGCCTACACTCGGGCGTCGACCGGACGAGGGGGATCGGGGCGAGATGACGAGCACAGGCAGCGTGGCCGCCTCCTGGCTGCGGCCGATCCCGCCCGGTGTCGCGCCGTCCCTGGTCCGTGCCGGCCACCTCGGCCACGCCGGGCGACGGCTCGGTGAGCTGGTGCAGGGCCGCCCGCCGGGGGTCACCGGCAGCCAGTGGAGCACCGCCGGGCGGGCGGCGCTCGACCTGGTGGTCTGCGCCGCCGACACCGGGCTGCCGCGCTTCGCGGTGCGGTTCACCGCGCCCGCCGGCGACGGATCGCCCGCGCGGCGGGAGGAACGGCTGACCGACGCCGTCTGCGTCGCCGTCGGCCTGCCGCTGCTGCGCGTCGAGTCGCCGACGCTGGGCGGCGCGGAACAGGCCCGCCGGTTCGCCGAGTACGTGCTGGACGCGCGGGCCTACGCCGACGGCACCGACCCGGACGGCGGCGACGCGGTCGGCTTCCGGGACATCGTCGGCCGGTTGCCGGACGGCCGGCAGGGACCGGTGAACGACCTGGGCGCGCTGGCCCGGGTCGAGGCGGTCGAGGCGTACGTGGCGGGCCGGATCGCCGACCCGATCGTGCGCGGCCTGCACGTGCGCTGGACCGGCGGCCCGGCGGAGGGCTGGGCCTGGGCCGAGGTGCGGCCCGGTCGCTGCCTGCTGGAGCGGGTCCGGCTGACCGCGCGCGGCTTCTCCTGCGGCGTCGACCCGGGCCGGCTCGCCGAGGACCTGGCCGTGGTGGCGCTGGGGGAGCGGCTGCGTGACCTCGAGGCCGCCGCGCCGTCCCTGCTGGACCGTGACGAGCTTCTCCGGCGGGTACGCGCGCTGGCCGCGCGGCGGGACTCCTTCGACGGCGGCTTCGCCTTCGATCACCTCTGCGCCGACTGAACCGTCCTCGCCGGCGACGACGGCGACTTTCGATTTTTTTTTCCGATCTCCGGTTGAACCTTCGCCGACGGCGCTCCGTACCTCATCGGGAATGGACGCAGATCTTCCCCGCCGCGCCGCCGACGGCGCGGAGACGGTGCGGAAAGGGCATCGTCGGCCATTGACGTGCGACCGAGCGTCGCAGTGATCTCACACCCCGAATTCGTCGGTCCGCCGGGATCACCAGTCAACTACCGGATCGAGAAGGAGAGCAATTCGATGCGCAGGTCCACACGGGCGCGCCGGTCATCCGGTAACGCGCGGAGCAAGCGGTTGCTGGCGGTTGTCGGCACGCTCGCGGTCTTCGGCGGCATCGTCGCCGTCACCCAGATCTCGTCCGCCCAGGACCGGCGGACGACCACCCGCGCCGCGTCGGCGTCCTGCGTGCCCGCGAGCCCGGGCGCGACCGCCCCGAACGGCCAGGGCAGCACCACCCGCACCTGGCAGAACGGCCGCTGGGTCCGCAGTCACTGGGGCGACGGCCAGATGTCACCGGCCGAGTGCCAGCAGACCAACGCGGGCGGCGCCGGCGCGGGCACCCCGACCGTGGCCTGCCCGGACGTCCGCGGCCGGCTGCCGCAGGTGCCCGACCGGGCGCGCGCCGAGGTGGACCGCACCCTGGCGCTGCTGGAGTCGCAGATCGCCGACGCGAACCGGCGGCTCGCCGCGGACGGCCGCAACGGCGGCGACTTCATCAACAACGCGATCCTGCGTCCGCTCGCGGACAAGCGCACCGCGGCGCTCAACCGGATCGCCACCGCCATCGGCCGGGTCGCCCAGCGCCCGCAGGGCCTGGACCAGCTCGCCCAGTGCGCGCTGACCGACACTCCCGGCACCGGCGGCGGCCAGAACGGCGGCAACAACAACGGCGGCAACAACGGGGGCCAGAACGGCGGCCAGAACGGCGGCGGGAACAACAACGGCGGTGGCCAGAACAACGGCGGCGGCAACGGCCTGAACGTGCTCGCCAAGGACTGCTCCGGCAGCCAGCTCCAGGCGCACGACGGTTTCCAGAACGGCAACCGGTGCGTGAGCACCGCATTCGGTGAGGTGGGCGCCGCGGCGAACAACCCGTCGCTGCTGATCACGCAGTTCCCGAACCAGGTGCGGCGCAACCAGCCGTTCACGCTCCGGGTCACCACCAAGAACCTGGTGCGCGACCGCTTCCTCGCCGCCGGCCAGGGTGGCTACTACCTGGAGAGCTCGCTGCTCAACGGTCAGGGCCTGGTACGCGGTCACTTCCACACCGCCTGCCGGATGCTCGGCAGCACCCGGCAGCCTCCGAACCCGCAGGACGTGCCGGCCTTCTTCGTCGCCACCGAGGACGGGCGGGGCGGTGATCAGCCGGACGACGTGCTGATCCAGATCCCGGGCCTGGCGCAGTCGGGCGTGGCGCAGTGCGCGGTCTGGGCCGGTGACGGCTCGCACCGCATCCCGATGATGGAGCGGGCCAACCAGACCCCCGCCATCGACGTGGTGCGCATCCGGGTCAACTGAGCCGGCGAACGGCCGCGGCCGTCCGGGGGACTTCTCCGGGCGGCCGCGGCCGTTCCCGCGTACGGCACGGTGGGAGGTGATCCCGGAAGAAATTTCGTGCCGGCGGTATCCAGCCGGATGAAAAGCGCCGACCACAGAAAGCCGATCGGGGCCACACCGATTTCTCAGCGTGACCCCGGGATGCCCGACGGTGAACCGGTGACGGTCAGCGGTTCTTGTACGCCTCGACCACCGACACCGGGATGCGCCCGCGCTCGGAAATCTCGAACCCGTTCTTGGCGGCCCATTCCCGGATGGCGCGGTTCTGCTCGCGGTCCATTCCCGAGGTGCTCGGCCGGGAGGTGCGGCGGGCGCCGCGGGTGACCTCGGTCGCTCCCCGGCCGATTCGCCTGCCAGCGCTGATGTACGGATCCAGCGCCTTGCGCAGGACGCCCGCGTTCTCGTCGGAGACGTCGATCGTGTACGCCACGCCGTCCAGGCTGAACTCGACGGTCCGATCGGCCTTTCCGCCGTCGAGGTCGTCGGTCAGAACGGTGATTACTTTCCTTGCCATCGCCATTACTCCCTGTGTCGGGCGGGGTGTGGCTAAGAGTTTGACCTACCGCGCGGTAATTCCGCAACAATAGTCGGCTGTTTCCATTCGGCGGGTCGCGGTAAACGGTGCCGCCATTGGGTGCGCGGCGCGGGAACGAGGCGCTCGAGAGTGGCGTGGGTCACAACCCGGAACAAGGGACACGTTTTGTTACTTGAGCCAGACACGCTCAACCAACGTGATGGCAGGTGTTCGATGGCAACTCTTCCGGTACTTCCTCTGACCGACGCCGTCCTGCTGCCCGGGATGGTCATCCCGGTGACCCTCGACCCGACCACCCAGGCCGCCGTCGACGCGGCGCGCGCCACCGGCGACAAGGAACTCCTGGCCGTACCCCGCATCGACGGCGAGTACGGCTCCGTCGGCGTGGTCGCCACGATCGAGAAGGTGGGCCGGCTGCCGAGCGGCGAGCCGGCGGCGGTCATCCGCGGTCTGGCCCGCGCCCGTATCGGCTCCGGCGTGCCCGGCCCCGGCGCCGCGCTCTGGGTCGAGGCGACCGCACTCGACGAGCCCGCACCGGCGGGCCGCGCCCGGGAACTCGCCCGCGAGTACCGCGCGCTCATGACGTCCGTGCTGCAACAGCGCGGCGCCTGGCAGGTGATCGACGCCATGGAGCGGATGACCGACCTGTCCGAGCTGGCCGACTCGGCCGGTTACGCGCCCTGGCTCAGCCTGACGCAGAAGACCGAACTGCTCGCCGCGCCGGACGTCACCGCCCGGCTGGAACTGCTCGTCGGCTGGGTGAAGGAACACCTGGCCGAGCAGGAGGTCACCGAGCAGATCAACAGCGACGTCCGCGAAGGGCTGGAGAAGTCCCAGCGGGAGTTCCTGCTCCGCCAGCAGCTCGCCGCGATCCGCAAGGAACTCGGCGAGGACGAGCCGGACGGCTCCGCCGACTACCGCTCCCGGGTGGAGTCCGCCGACCTGCCGGAGAAGGTACGCGAGGCGGCGCTGCGCGAGGTCGGCAAGCTGGAGCGGGCAAGCGACGCCTCACCCGAGGCGGGCTGGATCCGCACCTGGCTGGACACCGTCCTGGAGATGCCGTGGAGCACGCGTACCCAGGACAACACGGACCTGGCCGCGGCCCGGGCCGTGCTCGACGCCGACCACGCCGGCCTGGCCGACGTGAAGGACCGCATCCTGGAGTACCTCGCGGTGCGCAACCGGCGCGCGGAGCGCAACCTCGGCGTGGTCGGCGGACGCGGCTCCGGCGCGGTGCTGGCCCTGGCCGGCCCGCCCGGTGTCGGCAAGACCAGCCTCGGCGAGTCGGTCGCCCGGGCGCTGGGCCGCAACTTCGTCCGCGTCTCCCTCGGCGGTGTCCGGGACGAGGCGGAGATCCGCGGCCACCGGCGCACCTACGTCGGCGCGCTGCCCGGCCGGATCGTGCGGGCGCTGCGCGAGGCCGGCTCGATGAACCCGGTCGTGCTGCTCGACGAGGTCGACAAGCTGGCCGCCGGCTACTCCGGTGACCCGGCGGCGGCCCTGCTGGAGGTGCTCGACCCGGCGCAGAACCACACGTTCCGCGACCACTACCTGGAGGTCGACCTCGACCTGTCCGACGTGCTGTTCCTGGCCACCGCCAACGTGGTCGAGGCGATCCCCGGCCCGCTGCTGGACCGGATGGAACTCGTCGCGCTGGACGGCTACACCGAGGACGAGAAGGTCGCCATCGCCCGGGACCACCTGCTGCCCCGGCAGCGGGACCGGGCCGGGCTGACCGCCGACGAGGTCGACGTCGCCGACGAGGCGCTGGCGCTGATCGCGGGCGAGTACACCCGGGAGGCCGGCGTCCGGCAGCTCGAACGGGCCCTCGCGAAGATCCTGCGCAAGGTCGCCGTCGCGCTCGCCGAGGACGCCGCGCCGGTGCACGTCGACGCCGGCAACCTGGCCCGCTACCTGGGCCGGCCGAAGTTCACCCCGGAGTCGGCCGAGCGGACCGCCGTGCCCGGCGTGGCGACCGGCCTGGCCGTCACCGGCGCCGGTGGCGACGTGCTGTTCATCGAGGCCACCACGATGGAGGGCGAGCCGGGGCTGACGCTCACCGGCCAGCTCGGCGACGTGATGAAGGAGTCCGCGCACATCGCGTGGTCGTACCTGCGGTCGAACGGACGGCGGTACGGCCTGGACCCGAACGCCCTGGCCGGGCGGCGGATCCACCTGCACGTCCCGGCGGGCGCGGTGCCCAAGGACGGCCCGAGCGCCGGCATCACCATGGTGACCGCGCTGGCGTCCCTGGTGACCGGGCGGCCGGTGCGGCCCGAGTTCGGGATGACCGGCGAGGTGACGCTCTCCGGCCGGGTGCTGCCGATCGGCGGGGTGAAGCAGAAGCTGCTCGCCGCGCACCGGGCCGGTCTCACCGAGGTGATCATCCCGAAGCGCAACGAGCCGGACCTGGACGACCTGCCGGCCGAGGTGCGGGAGGCGCTGACCGTGCACACCCTGTCCGACGTGGCGGACGTGCTCGCGCTGGCGCTGCGCCCGGTCGAGATCGACACGGAGTCGCTGGACGGTCCGGCGCTCGCCGCGGCCTGACGACCGATGCGCCCCGGCCACAGACGCACTGTGGCCGGGGCGCCGTCGTGTCCGCCCGCGGGTCGCGCCGGGCTCAGCGGCGGTCGCGCCGCTCGTAGCCCCGGTCGCGGCGCTCGCCCGTACCGTCGCCGTCGCGGTCCCGGCGCACCGTCGCCTTGCGGCCCTTGATGGTGGTGCCGCGCAGCCCGGCGATGATCTCGTCGGCCACCCCCTGCGGCACCTCGACCAGGGAGAACCGGTCCGCGATCTCGATCGAGCCGATGTCCCGGCCGTTGATCCGGGTCTCCCCGGTGATCGCGCCGACCAGGTCCTGCGGCCGTACCCCGGCCCGGCGGCCCAGCCCGATGAAGACCTGGGTGGTCCCGCCGGTACGCGGGCGCCCCGGGCCCCGGCGCTCGCCCCGCCCGCCGGTCTCCGGCCGGCCCTCGCGCGGACCGCGGACCGGGACCTGCGGGATCTCCTCCTCGTCGTCCGAGCCCGGCGACGTCGCCTCGTGCGCCAGCTTCACCGCCGCCAGCGCCACCTCGACCAGGTCGAACTCGTCGGTGAGCGACTCCACGATCGCCCGGTACGGGTCGAGGTCGTCCTCCAGCAGGCTCTCCCGCAGCGCGCCCTGGGTCAGCTCCAGCCGCCGGGTGCGCATGTCCGCCACCGTGGGGATCTTGTCGATGGTGATCCGCTGCCCGGTGACCCGCTCGATGGTCTTGAGCATCCGGTGCTCGCGCGGCTCGGCGAGCGTGATCGCCACACCCTCCCGCCCGGCCCGGCCGACCCGCCCGATCCGGTGCACGTACGACTCCGGCGCGGACGGGACGTCGTAGTTGACCACGTGGGTGAGCTGCTCGACGTCCAGCCCTCGGGCGGCCACGTCGGTGGCGACCAGCAGGTCCGCCGTGCCGGCGCGCAGCCGGCCCATCACCCGGTCCCGCTGCTCCTGGCTCATCCCGCCGTGCAGCGCCTCGGCCCGGTAGCCCCGGCCGTTCATCGTCTCGGTGAGCCGGTCCACCTCCTCGCGGCTGCGGCAGAACACGATCGCCGCGGTCGGCGACTCCACGTCCAGGACCCGGCCCAGCGCGGCCGGCTTGTGCCCCCGGGCCACGATGTACGCGCTCTGCCGCACCCGGGGCGCCTCCCCGGCGACCGGCCGCTCCCGCTCGATGCGGATGCGGACCGGGTCGGTCAGGTGCTGCCGGGCCAGCCCGTCGATGCGGGCCGGCATGGTGGCCGAGAACAGCACCGTCTGCCGGCCGTCCGGGGCGTGCTCCAGGATCGCCTCGATGTCCTCGGCGAAGCCCATGTCGAGCATCTCGTCCGCCTCGTCCAGCACCACCGTGCTCAGCGCACCGAGGCGCAGCGTGCCCCGGGCGATGTGGTCCAGGGCCCGGCCCGGCGTCGCCACCACCACGTCCACGCCGTGGTCGAGCGCGCGCAACTGCCGGCCGATCGGCTGCCCGCCGTAGATCGGCAGCACCCGGGCGCCCAGATCCTTGCCGTAGCGGTGGAACGCCTCGGAGACCTGCACGGCCAGCTCACGGGTCGGCACCAGCACCAGCGACACCGGGTCGCCCTCGGCCCGGCCGACCGGCATCCGCTGCAACAGCGGCAGCGCGAACGCGGCGGTCTTGCCCGTACCGGTCGCCGCCTGCCCCAGCAGATCCTGCCCGGCCAGCAACGGAGGGATGGCCTCCCGCTGGATCGGCGTCGGTTCCTCGTACCCGAGCGCGGACAGCGCGCCCAGCAACTCGGTGCGGAGCCCGAGATCGGCGAAGGCGAAGGCGTCCTCGGCGTCGTCGGGAACGGCGGGGTCGGTCGGGGTCGGTGCGGCGGTCATGCGACAAGTTTTTCATCACCGCCGCGCGGCGGTCGCGGCGACCGGGGCAAACGTTCGCCGCGCCACCCCTGTGCCGTCCCCTCCGGGTGATCCGGCGTGGCCCCGTGCCCCCGCCGGATCACCGGGACAGGACGGCCAGCAGCGTGGTGAGACCCACCCCGACGTCGAACACCGCGCACCACAGCGCGTACCCGCGCGGCACCACCGCGCCGGTGCGGTGGTACCAGGCGTCCCACGCCGCGTGCACGAGCCAGCCCACCCCGACGAGCACCCCGGCGACGTCGGCGGACGCGATCATCGCCACGACCGCCAGGCCGCCCCACACGGCCGCCCCGGCGAGCTGCGCCGCCAGCGCGCGCCGGTCGCCCCACTGCCGCCGCCAGGTGCCGATCAGCAGGTAGCCGGCCGGCAGGACCAGCAGCGTCCAGGGCGCGAAGACGGTCGGCGCGAACCACATGTCCACGGTCATGAGCAGCCCCAGCCCGGCCGGCCACCCCCGCGCCACCGCCGCGGCGACCGGGTGCCGGCGCGGCGGCGCCGCGGGCGCGTGCCGGTGCCGCAGCGCCACCAGCAGCATCGCCGGAACCATCAGCAGGTGACCGCCGAGCAGCAGCATGTCGTCCCCGACCCACCCGGCCCACCAGGGCGGGAGCAGCAGCAGGAACGGCACGTACATGGCCGCCGACATCTCCGCGGTGGCGGCCCGGCCGTCCCCCCGGTACCACATCCACGCGGCCATGCCCGCGGCCATGTTCGTCGCCATCACCAGCGCGCCCACGTCCGGCCGCGCCAGCACCGCCGCGCCGCCCAGCAGCCGCCCGCCCACCTGCCACAGCGGCCCGAGCAGCACCATCCCGGCCACCATCGCCACCACCATCCCGGCCAGGTGCCGGGTCCGCGCCCACCCGGCCCACCGCCGGGGTACGACAACAGTCATCTCCGTCATGCCCCGACCCTGCCGCCGCCGGGCGCACCGGAGAAGGCGCGTCAGTCACCGGGAAACCGTGCGGAACGCACGATCCGGCCGTGACATCTCGCAGGGGCGGGCGGGCCGGCGCACGCCCTAGGATCGGCGGGCATGACAGTCGACTCCGCCGACCACCGGCTGCGCCGGGCCCGGCGGGTCACCCTGCTGTCGCTGGCCACCAACGTGTGGACCACCGTGCTGCTGCCCGTGGTCGGCCTGACCCGTGAACCCGACCCGGTACGCGTCGCGCTCGGCGCCGCCGGGCTGCTCGCCTTCACCGCGGCCCAGATCGCGGTGCTGCACGCGGCCGTCACGCCGTGGCTGCCCCTACCGGCCCGCCGTCGCCGGCACGCCGCGCTCACAGTGGCGGCGTTGCTCAGCCTGCCGCTGCTCGGCCCGGCCGCGGCCGGCTCCTGGCCCACCTGGGCGTGGCTGGGCGCGTCCCTGGTCGGCATGGTGCCGCTGCTGTTCCGGCCCGTCGTCGCGGCGGTGGCGGCGGCCGGCGTCCTCGCGGTGTCCGCCGCCGTCACCTGGTCCACGGGTGGGCCGGTGCCCACGGCGCTGCTGGTCACCGGCGCGGTGGGCGCCGGCATCGCCGCGCTCACCTGGGTGCAGGTCTGGTTCTGGGACCTGCTCGTCGAGGCCCGGCAGGGGCAGGCCGCCCAGGCGCGGCTCGCCGCGGCCGAGGAACGGTTGCGCTTCGCCCGGGACGTACACGATCTGCTCGGCCACGACCTCACGGTGATCGCGCTCAAGGCCGAGCTGGCGGAGCGGCTGGCGCCGCGCGACGCCGGCCGGGCCGCCCGGGAGGCGGCCGAGGCGCGGCGGCTGGCCGGCTCGGCGCTGACCCGGGTCCGGGCGGCGGTGCACGGCTACCGTGCCGTCGACCTGGTCGAGCAGGCCGCCGCGGTGGGGGAGGTGCTGCGTTCCAGCGGGGTACGCACGACTGTGGTCCCGCCGGACGGTGAGGTGCCCGCGCCGATCGCCGCCGACCTGGCCGCCGTGTTGCGCGAGGCCGGGACGAACGTGCTGCGGCACAGCCGGGCCGGCTGGTGCCGGATCGAGATCACCCGGGAGGACGGCGTGGTGACGCTGACCGTACGCAACGACGGCGTCCGCGACGACGGCGGACCGGACCGGCTCAGCGGCGGCCTGCGCGGCCTGGCCGACCGGCTCGCACCGGCCGGCGGACGGGTCCGGGCCGAGGCCGCCGACGGCGTGTTCAGCCTGGTGGCGACAGTGCCGGTGACGCCGTGATCCGGGTGCTGCTGGCCGACGACGAGGAGCTGATCCGGCTCGCCCTGGCCGCCCTGCTCGACCTGGAACCGGACATCGAGGTGGTCGCGCACGCCCACGACGGGCGCAGCGCCCTGGACGCGGCGCTGGCCCACCGCCCGGACGTCGCCGTGCTCGACCTGGAGATGCCGCCGCCCGGCGGCGTCGAGGTCGCCGCCGAGCTGACCCGGGCGCTGCCCGGCTGCGCCCCGGTGATCCTCACCGGACACGGCCGGCCCGCCCAGCTCCGGCCGGCGCTCACCGCCGGGGTGCGCGGGTTCCTCGCCAAGGGTGCCCCCGGCGGCGCGCTGGCCGACGTGATCCGCCGGGTGCACTCCGGCGCCCGCTACGTCGATCCGGCGCTCGCGGCCGACGCGCTCACCCTGCCGGAGTGCCCGCTCACACCGCGTGAGCTGGAGACGCTGCGGCTGGCCGAGCTGGGCACGCCGGTCGCGGTGATCGCCCGGCGGACCCACCTGGCCGCCGGCACGGTCCGCAACCACCTGAGCGCCTGTGTGCAGAAGCTCGGCGCCGCCGACCGGGCGGAGGCGGTACGGCGGGCGCGGGAGGCCGGCTGGCTCTGACGTACGGGACGTCGCGGGCGGCTGACGCCGACTAGCCTGATCACGTGCGGACGGTCGAACTGCTCTGCTCTCCCGAACTGGAAGCGGCGGTTCGCGCTGCCTGGGGCCGGCTCGCCGCCGCCGGGCTGCCCAGCCTGGCCCGCAACACGCACCCGACGAACCGGCCGCACCTCACGCTCGCCTCGGTCGAGGAGTTCCCGCCCGGCGCCGAGCAGCGCCTCGCCGACCTCTGCGACGCGGCGCTGCCGCTGCCGGTACGGCTGGGCCGGGTGGCGGTCCTCGACGGCAGCGCGCCGCTGGTGTGGCTGGTCCGGCCGACACCGCAGCTGGTCGCGCTGCACGGCGCGGTCTGGGACGTGCTCGCCGAGGCGTCCGGCGGGCACTCGTGGCATCAGCCGGGCCGGTGGGTGCCGCACCTGAGCCTGGCGTTGCGGTTCGGCGCGGCGGACCGGCGGCGCGCCCGGGCGGTCGCCGGTGCGCACCCGCCGGCCGGTGCGTTCGTGGCGGCGCGCAGCTACGACGGCGGCACCCGCACGATCAGCGAGCTGACCACCGCCTGCCCGCGTTCCGGGGGCTGAGCCGGGGCCGCCCCCACGACAGGGGACGGCCCCGAGTGTCAGCGGTGGAAGCGCAGGTAGTCGAACTCCGCGGTCACCGCCGGTGTCGCGCCGCCGTGCGCCACCAGTCCGATCCGCGGCGTCGTGTCCGCCGGGAACGTCCACACCGCGCCCCACGTCCAGTGCTTCCCGTCGCGGCTGGACCCGGCCCGGAACTCGTGCTCGCCGTTGACGGGGTCGATCCGGTGGGCCAGCCGCAGCCAGGTGGTGGTGCCCGGGGTGCCGACGATGCTGCCGCCGTACACGGGCTGCCCGGCGAAGGGCAGCTCGTAGCCGTACTCGACCTGCCGGGTGTTCCAGATCGCCACCTGGGTCAGCCGGGCGAACCGGTCGTCGTCGACGTACGCGACCAGGCCCGCCTGCTGGTAGTTGCGCACGCTGTCCTCGCCCAGGTCGAGCGTCACCTTGGTCTCGGCGACGTAGTTGCCGGCCGGCGCGTCCCGCAGCAGCACCCCGGCGGTGTTGCCGGTGCCGGACAGGTCGGCGTCCTGGACCGGCCAGCGCAGCGCGCCGCCACTGACGGTGGCGGCCGGGTCCTGGCGTACCCACTGCCAGGCCGGGTCGAGGCGGGCGGTGAACTCGTCGGAGTAGCCGCGCAGCACCGGGCCGACGCGCGGGTCGGGGACGGTGTGCCGCGCCGGGCGGTACAGGCGGGCGGCGCTGACGTTGTCGAACTCGGCCGGGCCGCCCTCGGCGCGCACGGACAGCTCACCCGTCGCGGGGCGGGGCAGCCGCACCGTCACCCGGGCGACCGGGTCGCCGAGGCGCGACGGGCTGAGCGTGGCGACGAGCTGCCGCCCGCGTACCTCGATCGCGAGATCGTGCCGGTCGCGCAGGTCGAGGCCGGCGGGCAGCGCGGTGGTCGCGGCGCCCGCCGTGAGCCGGCCGCGTCCGACGCGGACGTCCACGCCGTCCACCCGCAGCCCGGCGGTGGTCGCGCCGGTCAGCCGCAGGTCGGTCTCCACGCGCAGGTCGCCGCCGATCCGGGTACGTGAGGTGAGCGTGCCGCTGCCGGTCAGCACCCCGCCGGCGGCCTGCCAGCGGCCGTGCTCGGCCCGCCAGCCGCGCAGGTCGGCGGTGGCGAAACGGGCGTCGATCGGGCCGGTGGTGACCGGTGCGGGCCGGACGCTGTCGGAGGGACCGGCGCCCGCGTTGACAGTGGGCCACCCGTCGATCCAGTCGAGCCGGTCGAGCAGCATCGGCCGCTCGTTGACGCCGAACGGCTCGTCCAGGTACGGGTCGGCGCGGTCGATCGCGTGGTAGGCGATCCAGTGCTGCCCGGACAGGTCGGTGAGGACCGCGTTGTGCCCGGTGCCGATCCAGCGGTTGCCGTTCTGGGTGAGCACCGGTGTGCCGCCGGCCCGGGACACGTCGAGGCGCTGCCCGTCGCGGTCGGTGAACGGGCCGCGCGGGTCACGGGATCGGCCGACCTGGACCGAGTAGCCGGTGGCCGGGCCGGCGCAGCAGTTCGCGGTGGACGCGAACAGGTAGTACCAGCCGTCGCGGCGCAGCACGTACGCGCCCTCGAACTTGTTGTCGATCGCGACCGGCGTCGGCGTGCCGACCGCGCGCAGCCCGTCCGGGGACAGCTCGGTGACCGAGATGCCGCCGTAGTAGCTGCCGTAGTAGAGCCAGTGGCGGCCGTCGGCGCCGGTGAGCTGGCTCGGGTCGATCGTCCACAGGTAGCCGCCGCCGGCGCCCGGGCGCGGCGCGACCACTGGCGTGTCGGCGAACGTCCACGGCCCCGCCGGGCTCGGCGCGGTGGCCACGCCCACGGCGGTGTCGAACGTGTCGTCGGAGACGCCTGTGTCGGTGACCGTCACGTACATCACCCACCGGCCCGCCACCCGCCGCACGTCGGGCGCCCAGAACGCGGCACCGGGCGCGGCGTAGGCGGGCCGCTGGTCCGGGGCGAACGCGTCGCCGACGTAGGCCCAGTCGACCAGGTCGGCGGAGCGGGCGATCGGCACCCGGTGCGCGCGCCCCTCGCCCTCGCGCAGCGGGTCGGAGGTGCCGAAGGCGTACCAGAGTCCGTCGTCGCCGCGCACCACGACCGGGTCGGCGAAGGTGTCGGCGAACCCGGCGGAGACCGGGTTGCGGTAGCGGTCGGGCCCGGCGGCGGACGCGGGGGCCGCGCCGGCGAGCAGAAGCGTGAGTACGGCGGCGAGCGCGCCACCGCGGCGGAGGTGTCCCATCGGGCCTGCCCTCGGGAGTAGACGGAGGTGCGGTGCCACCGTTTCTACAACGTTGGAGAGAGTGCTGTAAAGAACCCCGGGACCGTTCGGCGCGGCCCGAACCGTGCCCGTGTCAACATGGGCCGATGACCACTGGCGCCGACGGCCGCGGACTCGCCGGGTTCGCCGCGCTGCTCGCCGACCCCACCCGGGCCGGCTTCTGCCTCGCCCTGCTCGACGGCCGCGCCTGGACCGCCGGGGAACTGGCCCGCGCCGCCGGGGTCGCCGCGTCCACCGCGAGCGACCACCTCACTCGGCTGGTGGCCGGCGGCCTGCTCGTCGAGGAGCGGCAGGGCCGCCACCGGTACGTCCGCCTCGCCGACCCGGGCGTCGCCCACCTCGTCGAGGACCTGGCCGCGCGGGCGCCCGCACCGGCCACCCCGCCCCGCACGTTGCGCGCCGCGTCGGCCGGCGTCGCCCTGGCGTACGCCCGCACCTGCTACGACCACCTGGCCGGACGGCTCGGCGTGCTGGTGTACGACGCCCTGCTCGACCGCGGCGTGCTCGACCGCTCCGGCGGCCTGGCGCTGACCGGCAACGGCGTGACCTGGCTGGCCGGTCTCGGCGTACCGGTCGAACCGCTGCGCGCGACGCGACGGCCGCTCGTCCGCGACTGCCTGGACTGGACCGAACGGCGCCCGCACCTGGCCGGCGCGCTCGGGGCGGCGCTGTGCGGACGCTTCCTCGACCTCGGCTGGACCGTGCGGGGCGCCGGGCGAGCGGTACGGCTCACGCCGTCCGGCCGGTACGCGCTGGCCGAGGCGCTCGCGCTCGACCCGGCGCTGCTGGCCCCGCCCGCGTCCCGCGACAGCGGCCCGGCGCGCGCCTGAGCCGCCCGTGCCCGCGGCACCGGTCCCGCCCGCGCCGGGCCGCCGGGTGTGCCCGGCCGGATCGTTCGGTCCGGACCGAACTGTCGGCGCCCTACGGTCGGACGATGGATTCACCGACGATCACGGCTGCTCCGGGCACACCGCCCTGCGGGCCGCCGACCTCGGACGACGGCGGCTGGGTGGTCACCCGGTACGCGGACGTCGTCTCCGTCCTGACCGATCCCCGCTGCGTGGTGCCGCCCGCCGAGGAGGCGCCGGAGGGTGGCCTGGCATGGCTGCGCGCCTCGGTGAGCCGGTTCAGTCCGCCGGACCGGCATGCCGCGCGGCGAGCCGTCGGAGTGGCGGTGCTCGACACCCTCGACCCACGGGAACTGCGTGTGGCCGCGGAACGGCTCACCGGGCGGATCCTCGACCGCGCCGCGACCGGGGACGACGGCGGTGACCGGGTGGACGTGACCGGTGACCTGGCTCGGCGCGTACCCCTCGTGGTGCTGGCGGAGCGGCTCGGCCTGGCCGAATGTGCTGGTCGGGCATGGCCTCACGGCCCTCGCTTCGCTCGGTGCGATCGCTCATGCCCGGCGGCGGCCGTCGCGGAGGTGACGGCGGTGGCCGCCGCGTACCACCCGGGCGCCGGCCCGGCGGCGGTGCGGCGGGCGGACCGGGCGGTGGCGGCGCTGCTGGCCATGTCGCCGCCCGCTCCGGCCGAGGTGACAGCGAACCGGCTCGGGCTGCTGGTGCAGGCCGCCGACGCCACCGCCGGGCTGATCGTGGCCGCCGTCCGGCACGGGCTCGCCGCGCCGGACGGGCTCGGGACCGACGCGCTGCTCGCCGAGGTGCAGCACCTCGGCGAGCAG
>NZ_RCVK01000307.1:0-19606 GCF_003667485.1 Micromonospora sp. BL1 | reverse complement strand
ATCGGGTGGGGGGCGTAGCGGTCGGGCGGCTGTCACGATCCGGGTCGGCGTTCCGTCCCACCGGGGAGCCGCGGTGTGGCGGCTGCGCGTGAGCGGGAGGAGTGGCGATGCGGGTGCTGGTGACCGGGGCGACCGGGCGGCTCGGGCGGGTGGCGGTGCCGCGGCTGCGGGACGAGGGCTTCACGCTCCGGGCGGCCAGTCGCCGGCCGCGTACCGGAGACGGGGTCGAGTGGGTCACCGCCGACCTGGCCACCGGCGCGGGGCTGGCGGAGGCGGTCGCCGGGGTGGACGCGGTGCTGCACCTGGCCTCGTCGCCGCAGCGGCGCACCCACGACATCGACGTGCTCGGCACCCGCCGGCTCGCCGTGGCCGCCGGTCACGCCGGGGTGCGTCACCTGGTCTTCGTGTCGATCGTCGGCGTCGACCGGGTGCCGCTCGGCTACTACCGGCACAAGCTCGCGGCCGAGCAGGTGGTGGCCGCCGGGCCGGTGCCGTGGAGCGTGCTGCGGGCGACCCAGTTCCCGGAGTTCCTGGCCGGGCTGCTGAGCGGCGCGAGCCGCCTCGGCCCGGTGATCGGGGACCGGGCGGTGCTCGCCCAGCCGGTCGACCCCGGTGAGGTGGCGGACCGGCTCGCGGTCCTGCTGCTGGCCGGACCGTCGAACCGGGTGGAGGACTTCGGCGGACCGGAGGTGCTGCGCTTCGACGAGGCGGCGCGTACCTGGCTCGCGGCCCGGCGGGTACGCCGTCCGCTGCTGCCGGTCCGGATTCCCGGCCGGCTCGGGCGGGAGCTGCGCGCGGGTGGTCTGACCACGACCGCCACGCCGACGGGCACCCGGACCTGGGCCGACTACCTCGCGGACACGTACGGGGGAACCGGCGGAAGGTGAGAACCGGTCGGGTCCGCACCGGCCTACGGTGACCGCATGCTGGTCTTTGTCGCCACAGTGGTCCTCTACGTCTTCGGTTTCGTCTTCCTCTACGGCGTGATCCGGGTCGGCGTCCGGCACGGCATCGAGGACGCCGAGGCGAACCGTCCCGAGGTGCTGCGCCGCCGGCAGCTCACCACGACCGAGAGCCGGGACTTCGCCCAGGAGAACGCGTTCCTCACCAATCCCAACTGAAGGGCGCGGGCGGGGTCCGGCGGGTCGATCCGCCGGGCGGGTGCGAGGATCGCGGCATGATGGGGACGCTGAAGACGGAGCCGGCCCGGACGCGGCTCGACCTGCTGGCCCCGCCGGTCGCCGCCGCGGTGCAGGCGTGGCCGGGCGAGGCCCCGGTGGACGTGGACGACGTGCTGGTCGCCCCGATCGACGCCGACCTGGCCGACACCGCTGCCTTCTGCGAGGCGTACGAGGTGGGGCTGGAGGAGTCGGCCAACTGCGTGGTGGTCGCCGGTAAGCGCGGCGGCGAGACCCGGTACGCGGCCTGCGTCGTGCTCGCCACCACCCGCGCCGACGTGAACGGCGTGGTCCGCAAGCTGCTCGACGTGCGCAAGGCGAGCTTCGCGCCGATGGCCGAGGCGGTCGAGCTGAGCGGCATGGAGTACGGCGGGATCACGCCGATCGGCCTGCCGGCGGACTGGCCGATCCTCGTCGACTCCCGGGTGATCGCCACGCCGCACGTGATCATCGGGTCGGGCGTACGGCACAGCAAGATCGCCCTGCCCGGGCCGGCGCTGGGTGCGCTGCCCGGGGCGAGGGTGGTGGAGGACCTGGCCAGGCCGGTCTAGGTCCTCATCCGCATCGATCTTGTTCCACGTGAAACATCAGGCTGCCGCTTCGCGCTGCTCCACCTCGCGCAGCGCGGCGAGCAGCGTCTCCGGCTCCTGGGCGCCGGTGACCGCGTACTTCCCGGCCAGCACGAACGTCGGCACGCTGGAGACGCCGAGCTGGTGGGCGGTGCTCAGGTCGGCGGCGACCTCCCGGCGGCCCAGGTTCGACTCCAGGTACTGCCGCGCCTCGGTCTCGTCCAGCCCGGCCTCACCGGCCAGCGTGACGAGCGCGTCGATCGAGCCGACGTCGACGCCGTCGTGGAAGTGCGCCCGGTAGAGCCGCTCGACCATCTCGGCGGAGCGCCCGTGCTCGGTGGCGAACCGCACCAGCCGGTGCGCGTCGAACGTGTTCGCGGCCACCGCGCGGTCGAACCGCAGGTCGAGGCCCGCGCCCGCGGCGACGCCCGTCACGTGCGCGGCCATGCCCTCGGCCTTGTCCCGTCCGCCGAACTTGTCGCCGAGCGCCTCCAGCAGCGGCTTCGGCTCGGTGACCGGCGTCGGGTCCAGCTGGAACGGCCGGAACCGGACGGTCACCTCGCCGTCGTACGACTCCAGGGCCTGTTCCAGCCGGCGCTTGCCGATCCAGCACCAGGGGCAGACCACGTCGGCGTAGATCTCGATGTCCATGACCAGCGACAACCCGCGGGTCAGGAGATCTGTTCCCGGACCTGCCGCTTGAGCCGGGCCAGGATGGCGGTGCCGCCGCGCACCCGCAGCGGGCTGATCGCCTGGGCCAGGCCCATCCGCTGGTAGAGGTCGTCCGGTACGGCCAGCACCTCCTCGGCGCTCGCCCCGGCCAGCCCTTCGGCGAGGATGCCGGCGAACGCCCGGGTGGTGGGCGCCTCCGGCGGGCAGTCGAAGACGGTGCTCACGGTCTTGTCCGCGTTCACCTCGGCACGCAGGAAGAACGCGGTCTGGCACTCGGGGACCTGCTCCAGCTCCTCCCGGTTCACGCCCTCGGGCAGGGGCGGGATCACGTCGGCGAACTCCAGCAGCATCTCCAGGACGACGTCGCGGGGCGCGGCGGCGAACTCGTCGACGATCTCGGCCAGCTTGGTCGGCATCTCGGGCATGGGTCGAGGCTATCCGCCGCCGCGCGTCGCCACCCGGCGGTGCCGGGCGAGGCCCCGCCGCACGTGCGGGGCCCCGTCCTCACGCGTTCGGTGCGGCCTCGCTGATGTCGCTGAGCGCCGACTGCGGGTCGAGCTGCATGGCGAGGTCGCCGAGGGAGACGATGCCGACGAGCTTGCGGTCGCTGTCGCACACGAGCACCCGGCGGATGTTGCGCTCGCGCATCAGCGCCGCCGCCTCGTTCGCCGTGCAGTGCTGCTCGATCATCACCACCTCGCGGGTGATGATCGAGCCGATCGTGGTGGTGCCGGGGTCGGCGCGCTCGGCGACCGCCCGGACCACGATGTCGCGGTCGGTCAGCATGCCGGCGAGCGTGGCGCCGTCGGTCACCACCACGTCGCCGATGTCCGACTCCTTCATCACCCGGGCCGCCTCGTCCAACGGGGTCTCCGCCGAGAGGTAGACCACCTGCCTGGTCATCACGTCACTGACGCGGAACATGAGAGCCTCCGAAAGCTTCGGTCGATCCGTCTGCGGTACCCGGTGGCGCGCTCGCTACACCCCGTCGCGGCGCGTCGCGTCCACCTCGTTGCGCAGGCGCTCCACGATGGCCTCCACCGGCAGTTCGGTGCGCTCGCCGGTGGCCCGGTCGCGCAGTTCCACGTACCCCTCGGCCAGGCGGCGGCCGACCACGACGGCGCGCGGGATGCCGATCAGCTCGGCGTCGGTGAACTTCACCCCGGCCGACACGTGCGTGCGGTCGTCGACCAGCACCCGCAGGCCGCCGGCGGCGAGGCGCCCGCCGAGGTCGAGCGCCGCGTCGAGCTGCGGCCCCTTCCCGGCGGCGATCAGGTGTACGTCACACGGCGCGACAGCGGCCGGCCAGACCAGCCCACGGTCGTCGTGGTGCTGTTCGGCCACGGCGGCGACCGCCCGGGACACGCCGATGCCGTAGCAGCCCATGGTGGGCCGGACCGGCTTGCCCTGAGGGCCGAGCACGTCGACCGCGAACGCGTCGGTGTACCGGCGTCCGAGTTGGAAGATGTGCCCGACCTCGATGCCCCGCCGGATCGTCAGCTCGCCGTCGGCGCAGGCCGGGCAGGGGTCGCCGGGCCGCACCTCGGCGGCCTCGATCGTGCCGTCCGGGACGAAGTCGCGCCCGCACACCACGTCGGTGGCGTGCCGGCCCGGCTCGTTCGCCCCGGTCAGCCACGCGGTGCCGGGCACCACGCGCGGGTCGACCAGGTAGCGGATGCCGTGCTTGGCCAGGATCTGCGGCCCGATGTAGCCGCGGACCAGTTCCGGGTGGCCGTCCCAGTCCTCGAAGACCGCCACCGTGGCCGGGGTCAGCACCGCCTCGATCCGCTTGAGGTCCACCTCGCGGTCGCCGGGCAGACCGATCACCAGCGGCTCGCCCTGTTCGACGCCGGGCCGGCGGACGGTGAGGACCACGTTCTTCAACGTGTCGGCGGCGGTCCAGCCGGTGCGCCCGCCCAGCTTCCGGGCCTCGGCCAGCTCGACCAGTGCGGCGATGGTCGGCGTCTCCGGGGTGTCGTGCACCTCGGCGGACGGGTGCGCGTCCGGGTCACCGGCGGCCGGGGCGCGGGTCACCACCGCCTCGGTGTTCGCCGCGTAGTCGCAGGCGGTGCAGCCGACGAACGTGTCCTCGCCGACGGGCGTGGCGGCCAGGAACTCCTCCGACGCGGACCCACCCATCGCGCCGGACATCGCGTGGACGGTGGTGAAGTCCAGCCCGAGCCGGGTGAAGACGCGCTCGTAGGCGGCCCGGTGCCGGTCGTACGCCGCCTGGAGCCCGGCCTCGTCCAGGTCGAACGAGTAGGCGTCCTTCATCAGGAACTCGCGCCCGCGCAGCAGACCGGCCCGGGGCCGCGCCTCGTCGCGGAACTTGGTCTGGATCTGGAACAGCGTCACCGGGAAGTCCCGGTACGAGGTGAACAGGTCCTTCACCAGCAGCGCGGCCAGTTCCTCGTGGGTCGGTGCGAGCAGGTGCTCGGCGCCCTTGCGGTCGGCGAGCGTGAAGATGTCGTCCCCGTACTCGGTCCACCGCCCGCTGGTCCGGTACGGCTCGGCCGGGAGCAGCGCCGGGAAGTGCACCTCCTGGTCGCCGATCGCGGTCATCTCGTCCCGCACGATAGCGGTGATCCGGTCCAGGACGAGCTTGCCCAGCGGCAGCCAGGTGTAGCCGCCCGGCGCGGCCCGGCGGACGTAACCGGCGCGCAGCAGCAGCCGGTGGCTCGGCACCTCCGCGTCGGCCGGGTCCTCGCGCAGGGTCCGGAGCAGCAGGGTCGACATGCGCAGCAGCATTGCCGCAGCTTATGGCGCGAGCGGACGACCGGGCGATCCCTTTCCGCGCCCGTGCCGGGTGAGGTTGTCGCAGGGTCGGGGTAGGAAGGGCGGCATGGTGGATCGACCGACGTTGGAGCTGAGCAGTTTCGTGCTCGACGCACCGTCCGCACAGGACCTGGCCGCGTTCTACGAGCGGCTGCTCGGCTGGTCCCGCCGCGAGGACGAGCCCGACTGGGTGGTGCTGGCCCCGCCGGCCGGCGGCACTTGGCTGGCCTTCCAGGACGAGCCGGCCTACGTGCGCCCGGTGTGGCCCGCCGGGCCCGGCGACCCGCCGATGATGACCCACCTGGACATCAAGGTCGACGACCTGGAGGCCGCCTCGGCGTACGCGGTGTCGGTGGGCGCGACGGTGGCCGACTTCCAGCCGCAGGACGACGTCCGGGTGCACCTCGACCCGGCCGGTCACCCGTTCTGCCTCTACCTGTGACGGGTGACCGGCTGTGACGGGTGACCGGCTCCCACGGCCGGCTAGCTGACCTTGGTGCGGTAGATCGCCGTCGCGGCGGCGTAGGCGGCCAGGAGCAGGCCGGCGCACCAGGCGAGCGCGATCCAGACGTCGTTGCCTACGGGTTGCTGAGCGAAGAGCGCGCGGAGGGTGTTCACGATCGATGTCACCGGCTGGTTGTCGGCGAACCAGGCGACCGGGCCGGGCATCGAGTCGGTGGGGACGAACGCCGAGCTGATGAAGGGCAGGAAGATCAGCGGGTAGCTGAAGGCGCTCGCGCCGTCGACGGTCTTGGCGGACAGGCCCGCGATGACGGCGACCCAGGTCAGGGCGAGGGTGAACAGGATCAGGATGCCGGCTGCGGCGAGCCAGCCGACCACCGATGCGCCCGTCCGGAATCCCATGATCAGGGCGACGCCCGTGACGATCACGAGCGAGGCCAGGTTGGCGACGAGCGAGGTCAGGACATGCGCCCAGAGCACTGAGGGCCGCGGGATCGGCATCGACTGGAAGCGCTCGAAGATGCCGCCCTGCATGTCGAGGAACAGGCGGTACGCCGTGTAGGCGATGCCGGACGCGATCGTGATGAGGAGGATGCCCGGCAGCATGTAGTTGATGTACGACTCGCCGGATCCGGTGTTGATGGCTCCACCGAGCACGTACACGAAGAGCAGCATCAGCGCGACGGGGGTGACCGCCGTGGTGATGATGGTGTCCGGGCTGCGGAGAATGTGCCGCAGGGAGCGGCCGGTGAGGGTTCCGGTGTCGCTGAGGACGTGGGTGGTCATCGGGATTCCTCTCCTGCGGGCACGGCTGCCTTGTCGGCGGCCCTGGCGGTGTGGCCCACGAGGGCGAGGAAGACGTCCTCAAGGGTCGGCTGCTTCTCGACGTACTCGACCTTCGCGGTCGGGAGGAGCTGCTTCAGCTCGGCGAGAGTGCCGTTCTGGATGATCGTTCCCTCGTGCAGGATCGCGATCCGGTCGGCGAGTTGCTCGGCCTCGTCGAGGTACTGGGTGGTGAGCAGGATGGTGGTGCCGTCCTCGGCGAGCTGCCGTACGGTCCGCCAGACCTCGATGCGGGCCTGCGGGTCGAGGCCGGTGGTCGGCTCGTCGAGGAACACGACCGGCGGGTTGCCGACGAGACTCATCGCGATGTCCAGCCGCCGGCGCATGCCGCCCGAGTACGTCCCCGCCCGGCGGTTCCCGGCGTCGGTGAGCGAGAAGCGGGCCAGCATGTCGTCGGCGACCGCACCCGGATTCCTCAGGTGGCGGAGCTTCGCGACCAGGACCAGGTTCTCCCGGCCGGTGAGCACTTCGTCGACGGCGGCGAACTGGCCGGTCAGGCTGATCGACTTGCGTACCTCGGCGGGAGCCGAAGCGACGTCGAAGCCGTGGACGGTCGCGGTGCCGGTGTCCGCCTTGAGCAGCGTCGACAGGATCCGCACGAGCGTGGTCTTTCCGGCGCCGTTCGAGCCGAGCAGAGCGAAGATGCTCCCGGCCGTCACCTCGAAGTCGACGCCCCGCAGCACGTGCAGGTCCTTGTAGGACTTGGTGATGCCCCGAACCCGGATGGCGGGTTCGCGCGTCGCGGTGGTCATGAGTGTTCCTCCCCGCTGTTGCCGGCGGCGGCGTCGATCGCCTTCCGGAGGCGCTCGCGCTCCTTGTCCATCCACTGCCTCCCGGAGTACGCGGACACGAACGTCTCGGCGAACTCGACCGGGTCGTCGCCGACGATCGCGCGGACGGGCGTGTTGTCGGCGACCGCGCGCTCCCAGAGGTCCACGGAGTCGCCGAGCATCGCGACGAGTGTGTTCCCGTCGACGATCCCGCCCTGGTACATGAAGTACCGCTGGAGCGCCTTGGCCGCGCTGCGATGGGGTTCCGGCAGGGCCTCCATGCGGGCCATGTGCCGCTTGTACTGCTTCTTCTGGTCGAGCGATCCGACGAGCGTCTCGATCCACTTCGCGGCCATGCTCATGCTCCTTCGTCGTGCCGGTCGTCGTTGTCACGAAGGTGGTCGATGCGTTCCGCGAGGACGCTCCACGTCCGCCAGAACTCGGCGAGCTGATCCCGCCCCTTTGCGTTGATCGAATACACCTTCCGCGGGGGCCCCTTCTCGGAGGGAACCTTCTCCACGTCCACGAAACCGCGTTGCTCGACGCGGACGAGCAGCGCGTAGATGGTGCCTTCCGCGATGTCCGAGAATCCGCGGTCGCGCAGCCAGGCGGTGATCTCGTAGCCGTACGCGGATCGGCGGGCCAGGATCGCCAGGACGATGCCTTCGAGGGTGCCCTTCAGCATCTCCGTCATCTGGTTGGCCATGTCCTCGTTCCCTCGTTCCCTCGCTATTGAGCGTCGCTGAGTACCAGTAGAAAGTAGCACTAGGTACCGGTAGCTAGCAACGCTTGATACCGGGGATCCCGGAGAGCCGCTTCCTCTAGGTTCGGCGGATGACCACCACTCCGTCGGCTCGCGCCGTGAGCCAGTACGCGACGACCACCGGCAACCTGACCGCCCGCATCGCACTGCACTCGTACGGCACGAACCCGCAGGGCTGGTTCGCCTGGCTGGGCGAGCGGCTGCCGCTGACCGGGGACGTGCTGGAGGTGGGCGCCGGCACCGGCGAGCTGTGGCGCCGGGTCGGCCGTCGCGGCCGGCTCACCCTCACCGACTTCTCACCCGCCATGTGCGCGCGGCTGCGCGAGGTGCCCGACGCCCGGGTGCTGCGCTGCGACGCCACGTACCTGCCGTTCCGAGCCGGCGTCGCCGACGCGGTGATCGCCAACAGCATGCTCTACCACCTGGACGACCCGGACGCCGCGCTGCGCGAGTTCGCCCGGGTGCTGCGCCCCGGCGGGCGGCTGGCCGTCGCCGTGAACGGCCGCGACCACCTGGCCGAGCTGAACACGCTCGGCCCGGTGATCGGCCGCCCGGACCTGGCCGTCCGGTTCCACGACCGGAACGACGTGACCGCCGAGGCGACACCGGCCCGGGTCGCCGCCCACTTCGACGACGTGACGGTCGAGCGCTACCCGGACGAGCTGGTGGTGCCCGCCGCGGAGCCGATCCTGGCGTACGTCGCCAGCATGATCGGGCCGCTCACCGCCGCGCAGGAGGCGGCCGCCCGCGCCGCGATCCAGGCCCGCATCGACGCCGAAGGCGCCTTCCGGGTACGCAAGCACACGGTGCTGATCAGCGCGGAGCGCGGCTCCCGCTGACCCGGACGAAGGCACGCCAGGCGTCGGGCGTGAAGGTGAGCACGGGTCCGGCCGGGTCCTTGCTGTCCCGCACCCCGACCACACCGGCCAGATTGTCCGCCACCTCGACACACTCGCTCTGCCCGCTGCGCGTGGACTTGCGCCAGACCGCGCCGATCAGCTCCATGACTCGACCACTTCCTTCATCAGCTCGATCGACTGCCTGCGGGACAGTGCCTCGCTCCGGACGCTCTCCCATCTGGACAGCAGGATAGCCACGTCCTCATCCTTGTCGATCACTGTTCCGCCGAGTTGGTTCTCCAGGTAGCCGATCCAACCCCCGTCGCCGCCCCGAGCGAGGGTGAACGGCCCGGTCAGTCCGATGTGCAGGCCCACGTCGGCCGGAATGACGTGTACCGCGACGTGTGGGTGGCTGCCCGCCTCGATCAGGTGCGCCACCTGCTGGCTCATCAACCCGCGAAAGCTTTCGTCGGCGCGGCGCAGCACGGTTTCCTCGATCACCGCGACGAACTTGGGTGGATCGGCGTCGGCGAGCACCGCCTGCCGGTCGAGCCGGACCGCGAGTCGTCGTTCGGCCTCCTGGTCGGCGAGCATGTCGTCCGTGCGGATCATCGCGCGGGCGTAGTTCTCCGTCTGCAACAGGCCCGGGATGAGACTCGGCTGGTAACAGCGCAACTGCTGCGCCTGGCGTTCGGCTTCGAGCCAGGGGCGGAACCAGCTCGGCTGGCCGTCGCGCTCGGCGAGCTTGAGCAGCGACGTCAACAGCCCGCCGGTGCCGAGCACCTCGTCGGCCCGGGCGAGGAAGAACCGGTCGAGCGGCCGGTGGCCCAGCTCGACCGCCGACACCTGGGAGCCGGAGAAGTGCACGAGCCTCCCGAACTCCTCCTGGCTCAGCTCGGCCCGCAGCCGCAGCCGCCGCAGTTGCGCGCGGATCAGCTCGGCGGTCGGCTCGTTCTCCACACGCCCTCCTCAGTCCGCCGCCGGTCTCCCGGCCTCTCCCCGGACCGGCCGCGACGGCTTCCGAGCGTAGTGGTGTCGTCAGCAGACTGTCACGCATGAACCTTCCCGTACCGCGGCTCGGGCCGTACCCCGATCGGCCCCGCCCCTACCCGCCGGACCACCCGGCCCACCTGCCGATCCGGCCGCTCTGGCTCTGCCGCGCCTGCGGCGGACCGTGGCCCTGCGCGAAGGCCCGCCTGCTGCTCAAGGTCGAGTACGCGGACCACCCCGTCGACCTGGCGGTCTACCTGTCCGGGCTCTACCACGAGGCCACCCACGACCTGTTCCGCCTCAATCCACACGACGGGCCGACCCCGCGCGAGCTGTTCGAGAGGTTCGTCGGCTGGGGCCCGTACCGGCGGAGCATCACCGATACGATGCCCGCGACATGACAGCGCCCGGGGACTTCGACCTGACGACGGACGAGCTGCGCGAGGTGGCGCGGTACGCGGTCCGGCACGCGGAGGACGTCCTCCCGGTCTACGAGCGGGCGGTTCCCGGTGACCCGCGTCCCCGTGCGGCCGTCGACGCGGCCTGGACGTTCGTGCGCGGCGCCGCCCGGACGAAGCTCCAGCGGATCGCGTCGCTCGACGCGCACCGGGCCGCCCGGTCCGCGCCCACCGAGGCCGCGCGCCTCGCCGCCCGGGCCGCCGGTGACGCCGCCGCGGCCGCGTACCTGCACCCGATCGCGAAGGCCACCCAGGTCGGCCACATCCTGCGGGCCGCCGCCAACGCCGCGCGCGTCGCCGAACTGGAGGCGGGCGGCGACGAGACCGCCGGCGAGGCGCTGCTGGAACGATCCCGGCGGCTCGCCACACCCGTGCTCGTCGACGTGCTCCGCCGCTACCCACCGGTGACCGGCGGCGGCAGCCGGGTCGCCCGGCTGATGAGCAGCCTCGACCACGACCTGCGCCGGGGTGACGCCGGGGCGGAGGTCGCGCCGTGATCCTGCCGAAGATCCGCGATCCCCGGTTCACCACGATCCGCCGGGGCGGCACGCTCACCGACGAGCACCACCACCTGCTGGCGCTCTGGGCGGCCACGTGCGCCGAGCACGTCCTCGGGCTGTTCGAGGCGGTCCGGCCGGACGATCCGCGTCCGCGGGAGGCGATCGAGCACGCCCGGGCCTGGGTGCGGGGCGAGGTCAGGATGATGCAGGCGCGCGCGGCCGGCGGGCACGCCATGGGCGCGGCCCGGGACCTGCGCGGGGCGGCACGCAACGCCGCGTACGCCGCCGGTCAGGCCGCCGTCGTGGCGCACGTGGCCGCCCACGAACTCGGCGCCGCCGCGTACGCGATCAAGGCCGTACGCGCGGCGGCGCCCGCCGGTCTCGGCGAGGCGGCCGGGCGCGACGAGTGCCGATGGCAGCGCGACCAGCTCCCGGCGGAGATCCGCGACCTGGTCCTGGACGACCAGCGCCTGCGCAACGACATCTGCTGGTCTGTCTTCGACTGCTGACGCCGGCGGTGCCGGTCGAGAAAGAGTCACCGGCGGCGGCAACCATGGCGTGGACAACTGGCGTCTCGGAAGGCATCACGCTGATGCACCACCTGACCCCAAGGACCGGCTCGTGTGGACCCTCTCCTGAATGAGTTCGACCTGTTCGTCCGAACTCGCACCCCCGCGTTACTGCGATCCGCCTACCTGCTGACCGGCGACCAGCACCTGGCCGAGGATCTCGTCCAGTCCGCGCTCGCCCGTACCCACCGTGCCTGGAACCGGTTGCACGAGACCGGCAACGCGGAGGCGTACACCCGGAAGATCATGTACCACCTGCAGGTCTCCTGGTGGCGGCGCCGCCGGGTGGCCGAGTCGATGCCGGGCGACATGCCCGAGCCGCGCGGAGGCGACTCGACCCCCGACCACGCCCAGCAGACCACGCTCCGGCTGACCCTCCGGTCCGCGCTGGCCCGGCTGTCCGCCAAGCAACGGGCCGTGCTGGTCCTGCGGTTCTTCGAGGACCGCACCGAATCCGAGGCCGCCGAACTGCTCGGCGTGACCGTCGGCACCGTCAAGAGCCAGACCTCCAAGGCGCTGGCGAAGCTGCGCAGCGTGGCCCCGGAGCTCGCCGAGCTGTACGTCACGGAAGGAACCGCCCGATGAACCAGGACCGACTGCGTTTCGACCTGGCCGACCTGGCCGAGGAGGTCACCCCGGTCGACCTGCGTGACCGGGCGCTGCGTACCTCGCGGCGGCTCGGCATCCAGCGGGCCGTCGCCACCTCCGCCGCCGCGCTCGTGGTGCTGGCCGCCGCGACCGGGACGGCACTGGCGATCCGGCCGAACAGCCAGGCGCCCGCACCGGCCGGCCCGTCGGTCACAGTCACCGCCCCGCCGGTCGAGCCGTCCCGTACGCCCTCCACCGATCCGTCCCGCACGTCGTCGACGGCGCCCGACGGCACCACAGACGGTGGGTCCAGCGCCGCCGCGACCTTCGGGCGGATCGTCTACGGCCCGTCCCTGCTGCCGAACGGCGCGTCCTCGACGAGCACCGTCCGTCTCCAGTCGTGGCGCCCGGGCGACGACCCGGTCCGCCTGCTCAGCGTCCCGTATGAGGCGGCGGTGCTCAACGTCGCGGCGTCGCCGGACGGGAAGCGGATGTCGTGGGTCGACGGAGCCGGTGCCGTCTGGGTGTCCGACCTCGACGGCTCGGAGCGGCGCAAGCTCAGGGACGGCGTCGACAACATGTGCTGGTCACCCGTCTGGATGCCGAACTCGCTACAGCTCGTCGTGCGGCTGACCGCCGGCGGCGACACCGGCGTGCTCGACGCCTCCTCCGGGAAGTTCACGAAGGTGACCGGCTTCGACGGCTGCCACGCCGTGTTCGCGGCGGACGGGACACTGGCGTTCGCTGACGGCTCCGACGGCACGATCGTTCTCACCGACCGGAACGGCAAGACGCGACGGACGGTGCCGGACCTGGGCGCGAAGGGCAGCCGGTACGTCGCCTTCGACCTGTCCAGTCTTTCCCCGGACGGCGGACGGATCGCGCTCTTCCGGATCGACCGGAACGGCACGTACGGAGACGCCGCACGGGATCTGCTGGTCAACGTCGTGCTCGACACCCGCACCGGGAAGGAGGTGGCGCTGCCGCTGGAGGGACGGCAACTGCAGCAGGTCTTCTTCCAGCCGGACGGGTCGATGGTGGTCCGGGTCCGCAGCGGTGGCGGGTACGCGGTGATCCTCGTGGACCCGGCCGGCAAGAAGATCACGGAGCGGGCGGAGCCCTCGGCCCTGCGCGACATGCAGATCGTCGCCGCACTCGGCTGAGGCGATTCGATTCATCGGGGCGGGTCACCGGCGGGTGGCCCGCCCCGCGTCGTACTCAGCGCAGGACGGTGATCGCCGCGTCCGCAGTGACGTGCTTCCACGGCACCAGCACCACTGTGCCGTCGCGCTCCAGCACCTTCGCGTCGCTGCCCTCGGTGCCGGCCGACAGCGGCGCCTCGGCCAGCACGCTCACCGCGCCGGTGGCCGGGTCGATGCGGACCAGCCGCGGGGCGAGATCCCGCCGGTCGCCCACCTCCCACGCCAGCACGCCCTGCTCGTCGAGGCGGATGAGTTCCACCTCGCCGTCGGTGTGCCCGGCCGACACCCAGCGCCGCTTGCCGGTGGCCAGGTCGATCGCCACCACCTGGTTGGCCTGGCGCATCTTGCCGCCGACGTTCGTCGCCTCGGTGGGCAGGTAGAGCGTGTCCGCGTCGGCCAGGTACGGCCGGATCTCCGGCCCGCTGACCGTGTTGGAGCGGTTGATCGGAAGGTCGCTGAACCGCGTACCGTCGACGGGGTTGCCGAACGTGGCCCGCGCCTTGCCGGCGGCGTCGCGCGCGACGAACGTCTCGCTGACCAGGCCGGGCAGGCTGACCAGCGGGTCGACGCTCAGCACCCCGGCGCTCTGCTGCGCGGCGGGCAGTTTCTGCTGCCAGCGCGGCTTGCCGGTGGCCGGGTCCAGGCCGAGCAGCGCGCCCTGGTCGCCGTCACAGCGCGCGGTGACCACCGCCTGCGTCCCGGCGGCCTGCGCCTGGGTCAGACGGCAGTCGCGACCGGGCAGCAGCCGGTCGGCGTCGGTCTGCCACAGCCGCTTGCCGTCGGCCAGCGAGTAGCCGAGAACGCTCTCGCCGCTGCGCACGACCACCTGCCCGGCGGCCACGGACAGGTCCGGGGCGACGATCTCGGACCGGCCCGTCCGGCGTTCGACCGGGAACGTCGCCCGCCACGTCTGCGTGCCGCCGGCCGCGTCGAAACCGACGAGCGTGTCGCAGGAGTCGGCGGAACCGAGCGCCACCACACCCCGCCCCTCGGCCAGCGTCTGGGCGGCCGCGCACAGCGAGGACGCCTGCGGCGCGGGCACGCCCCACGCCTGGGCGCCGTCGCCGAGCCGGTAGGCGATGATCCCGTCCGGCTGGGCCCGGACCACGGCGTCACCGACCAGCCAGGCGCCGAACATGTCCTGCCCGTCGTACGTCTTCAGCCCGTTGCGCTGCCGCTCCGGGAAGTCCAGCACCCACGCGGTGCGCAGCTTCTTCCCGTCGTCGTCACCGCCGCCGACCAGCCGGGACACGCCGTAGGCGGTGCCGCCCGCGACCGCGAGCACCGCCACCAGGCCACCGGCGACGAGCAACGCGATGCGCCCGCGCCGCTTCGGCGCCGACGGCGGCGCACCGGCCGGACCCGGCCGGCCCACCGGCGGGTACGCGGGCGGCGGGTACTGCTGGTGCTGATAGGTCATCGGTCGTCTCCCGTTTCCGTCAGCCGTCCAGTTCGCGGAGGTAGTCGGCCCAGCCGGCCCGGAACTCGTCGAGCGACACGCCGAGCACGTCCCGGGCGGCGCGGTCGGTCGGGGTGCCGGCGTAGACCGCCTCGACGAAGCGGAACAGCTTCGGCTCGCCGTGCTTCTCGGCGAGGTGGTTCATCGCGGTGTGCCCGAGCCAGTAGTGGAAGGTCAGCATCCCGGGGTTGTCCCAGTCGCTGTTGCCGGGCAGCGCGCCGTTCCAGCCGTTGCGGACCATCTGCCGGGACGGCGCGGTACGGTCGCTGGCGGCCAGAGGGCGGCCGTGGAAGGCGATGTACTCGGCGAAGCCCTCCACCACCCACTCGTCGAGCTTGCTGAACTCGTCCACGGCGGCCAGGTCGGTGCGGAGTGTCATCAGGGAGTGCGCGATCTCGTGCCGCAACACCATGTGGGCGTCGTTGTCGCCGCCGGAGCGGGTGAAGTAACGATCGCTGGTGTCCACCACGACGCGGGTGCCGCCGATCGTGTCCTTGCCGTCCCTGCGTTCGGCGGCGACCATGCCCACCGAGTAGCCCGCCTCGGTGGCCTTCTCGGTGCCGATCCGGTAGAGCGAGGTCATCTCGTCCTTGCCGTCGGCGAGCGTGACGACGAACTTGTCCGACAGCGGCTCGGGCGGCGCGTTGGCCCGCCACACGGCCAGGTTGCTCGTCACCGCCTTGTCGACGGCCGGGGCGTACCGCCTCGCCACGCCGGCCCGGGCCGCGTCGGTGATGATCAGGGCGAACGGGGTCCGCTCGACGTGGATCTCCTGCCACTTGTCCCACGGCCCGGGGTAGTAGACGGTCTTCGAGTCGCCGTTGCCGCCGGCCGGCGCGCCGGTCACCGCGGTGACCTGGATGGGCGCGTCCTTGCCGGCGCGGACGATCGTCCAGCGGTACCACTCGGCGACCGGTGCCAGGTCGAAGCCGTCCAGCTGGTGCACGAAGGAGACGTCGAGCTGGAACGTGATGCCCTGCCCGAAGGTGTCGCTCACGCGGCCCTGCTTCTCGATCATCTCGTAGCGGGCCACCGACAGCGGCAGCTTCGCCAGGTTGCGGAACAGCTGGGCCTGCCCGGTGACCAGCTCCTTACGGGCCGGGTCGAACGCGGCCAGGTAGCCGTCCAGGTCCTTCGCCGCCAGCGCCGTGCTGTGCCGGTCGAGCAGGGCGGTCAGCTCGGCGTCCGTGACGGTGACGCCGTTCGCGCCGGCCGCCGCCTTCGGCGCCGGGCCGTCCTCGTCGTCGCCGCGCATGCCCAGCCCGACGCCGACCGCCGTGCCGGCGCAGACCGCCAGCGCGAGCGCGCCCGCAGCGAGCCCGATCCAGAGCCCACGGCGGGACTTCGGTGCCGGGGGCGGCGGCCCCCACGGCCCCGGCTGCGCGGGCGGCGGTGCCGCGCCGTACCGGGGGTCGGCATTGCCGGGCGGTGGCCAGCCTGCCGCCGGTGGGTGCCCCTGCGTCATGTGGTTCCTCGCTCGTGCCGGGTGCGGGACCGGCCGGACGGTTTTCGCACAGCCGGATGACGGCAGACATCATCCCCGGTCCGGGCGACGGATTCTGCCCCGCCGGACGTGTCGGACGGATTTGTCCCGCCGGGTGGCGCTCGTGAACAGGACGTCGAGACATCCGCCACGTCCGGCGTCCAGGGCCAGCGGGACCGGCCCGCGCGGTGACAGACTGTGCGACGCACTTCTGCCGGGACGTCTGAGGGAGGCGCCGTGCGCTGGCGCAGCTACGTGGCGGTGGGCGACAGCTTCACCGAGGGCATGGACGACGCATATCCGGACGGCAGCTACCGGGGCTGGGCCGATCTGGTCGCCACCCGCCTCGCCGCCGAGGCCGGTCCCGACTTCGGGTACGCCAACCTGGCCATCCGGGGCCGGCTGTTCCCGAACGTGGTGGCCGAGCAGGTGCCCGCCGCGCTGGCGATGAAGCCCGATCTGATCAGCTTCGCGGCCGGCGGCAACGACGTGCTGCGCCGCAGCTTCGACGCGGACGCGTTCGTCCCCCGCTTCGACGCGGTCGTGCAGCGGCTGCGGTCCGGCGGCAGCGACGTGGTGCTGTTCCGGTTCGCCGACGTGATGTCCCGGCTGCCCGGCCAGCGCATGATGGCCCCGCGCGTGGCGCTGCTCAACCGGGTGGTCGGCGAGGTGGCCGAGCGGCACGGCGCGATCCTGGTCGACCTGTACGCCGACGACACCTACCTCAACCCGCTGCTCTGGAGCACCGACCGGATTCACCTGTCCGCGGAGGGCCACCGCCGGGTCGCCGCGCAGGTGCTCACCGCGCTCGGCGTCGGCTGCGAGGAGGAGTGGCTGCTGGTGCCGCCGCACCCGGCGCCCAGCCCGTGGCTCGCCGCGCGCGCCGCCGACCTGCGGTGGGCCGGCAAGCACCTGGCGCCGTGGATCAAGCGCCGGCTGACCGGGCGGTCCTCCGGCGACTTCATCACCGCGAAACGGCCGGTGCTCGGGCCGGTCGAGGCCGACTGAGCGTGCGTACGGTCCACGCCGCCGACCTGCTGCGGCTCACCGTCGACGACCCGTCCCGCCCCGGGCTGGCGGTCGTGGTCGCCGGTGACCGGGTCGAGGCGATCGTGCCGGCGGCCGAGCTGTCCGGCGCGTACCCCGGAGTGCGGGTGCGGCGGTGGGCCGGAACGCTCGGGCCGGCGCTCGTGCACGACGGCCCGCTGCCCCCGGCGCCCACGCCCCGCGAGCGGGTGCACGCGTTGTTCCGGCTCGGCGCCGCCGCGGTGCTCGACGACCATGTCACCGATCCCGCACTGCGGTCCGCCGCGGCCCGTAACGACGTGGCGGTGCTGCCGGTCGCCCGGCCGCCCGCGCTGGTGACCGGCGGGCGGGCCGACCTCGCCGTGTTCGGCCCGGACGGCTCCTGCCTGGCCACCGTGGTCGCGGGCCGGCTGGTACACCGCCGCGCCTGACCGGCACCGCACTCCGCTGATCCGGCGTACCTTGGGGATCATGCCTGTGCCGAGCGATCCGCATCCCCACCTCCAGTCGTACGCCGACCCGCAGCGCCTCGTCACCACCGAGTGGCTGGCCGAGCACCTGGGCGACGAAGGGCTCGTGGTGGTCGAGTCCGACGAGGACGTGCTCCTCTACGACACCGGCCACATCCCCGGCGCCGTCAAGGTCGACTGGCACACCGAACTCAACGACCAGGTCACCCGCGACTACCTGGACGCCGCGAGCTTCGCCGAGCTGTGCGCGGCCAAGGGCATCGGGCGGGACGACACGGTCGTCTTCTACGGCGACAACTTCAACTGGTGGGCGGCGTACGCCCTCTGGGTCTTCTCCCTCTTCGGTCACGCGGACGTGCGGCTGCTCGACGGCGGCCGGCAGAAGTGGATCGCCGAGGGGCGGGAGCTGACCCGGGACAAGGTGAGCCGGCCCCGCGCCTCGTACCCGGTGCCGGAGCGCAACGACGCGCCGATCCGCGCGTACCGGGAACAGGTCATGGCGCACGTGGCGGCCGGCCGGCCGCTCGTGGACGTGCGGTCGCCCGGCGAGTACACCGGCGAGATGCTGCACATGCCGGACTACCCGCAGGAGGGCGCGCTGCGCGGCGGGCACATCCCGGGCGCGGTGAGCAAGCCGTGGAAGTCCGCCGCGAACGACGACGGGACGTTCAAGTCCGCCGACGAGCTGCGCGCCATCTACGCCGACCAGCTCGGGCTGAGCCCGTCCGACGACGTGGTGGCGTACTGCCGGATCGGTGAGCGGTCCAGCCACACCTGGTTCGTGCTGCACCACCTGCTCGGGTTCCCGCAGGTGCGCAACTACGACGGCTCGTGGACCGAGTGGGGCAACCTGGTCCGGGCGCCCGTCGTGAAGGGCGACCAGCCCGGCGGCCTGACCCGCTGAGCGTCCCGGCCGGTCCCGCCGTCACCGCGCGGCGGGACCGGTCGCGTTCCGCTCGGCTCCGCTCGGCGGGACCGGCCGGGACCGGTCAGCCGGCGGCGATCGACAGCCGGCCGGGGACGTTGCTCGCCACCCAGTCGACGGCACCGGTCTCCGGCCGCCACCGGGCCAGCCCGGCGTCGTAGCGGAGCAGCAACGCGCCGTCGGCGGTCCAGCCGTACACCTCGCAGCACCCCTTCGCCCGGTCCTCGCGGCCCAGGTCGAGCAGGCGGGTCACCGCCCCGGTACGGGCGTCGAGCACCGCCACGCCCTCGGCACCGCTCATCGTGCCGGCGGCGCCCGCGGTGGTGGTCCACCCGGCCTGGCCGATCCGGTCGCCGCGCTGCCAGCCCCGCCCGTAGACCTCGTTCACCTGGTAACCGGGGGGAAGCTCCCCGGCGGTCACCGGCCGCCGCTCCGGCGCGCCACCGGAGGCGGGGAACCGGCGTACGGCCAGGCCGCCGTCCCCGGACCAGCCGCCGACAGTGAACAGGTCGCCGGACCGGGCCGGCTCGGGCACGACGAGCGTCCAGGGGTCGACCGGGAGCTTCCGCGCCGATCCGGTGCGCCGGTCCAGCTCGTACGCGGTGTCGTTGTCGCCGACCACCAGCCGGTCCCCGGCCCAGACCACGTGCTCCAGGTAGCCGGTGAGCGGGTAGCGGCGCACCGCGCCGTCGGTGAGGCCGACCACGACGACCTCGCCGGTCTGCGCGAACGCGGCGGTCCGGCCGTCCGGCGACAGGCTGCCCGGCTTGAGCGGAGCGGCCTCGTTACCCCCGGCGTCGCGGGTGGGTGCGAGCGTCACCACGTCGAGTTCCCGGACCATGCCGTCGTCACCCAGCACCCGGACCGGGCCGGCCTCGCCGGTCTCCGGGTCGATCGGCTGATACAGCGCCAGCGCCCGGCGCACCGGGCGGTCGGACAGGCCGTAGGCGACCCGGTCGCCGAGCCGGCCCAGCGGATCGCCCGCCTGTCCGAGCCGGTCCGGGGGCCGCTGCACCACCGGCGCGCTCGGTGCCGAGGTCACAGTCGGGCGGGGCGGTGCGGCGG
>NZ_RCVK01000188.1:0-19620 GCF_003667485.1 Micromonospora sp. BL1 | reverse complement strand
TTAGACAAGGCTATTCGTCGGCAGCGTCAGATGTGTATAAGAGCCAGGGCGGGGTGCTCGGGGACGGCGGGTGTCGACCATCTCGAATCCTTGCGTTTGCCTTCGTTTGCCTCCGACAGACTCTCATCTTTCCGGACTGAGGTGGCCGTCGTCAATGGCGGGCGGTCCCGGGCGGTCACTCCTCGTCGCGCTCGCCGAGCGGGTTGCCGCGTACCCACTCGGCGGTCTCGGCGTACTTGCGCTCGATGTATTCCTCCAGCCGGGCGCGCTCGACCCGCCACTGGCCCCGGCCGCCGATCTTGATCGCGGGCAGTTCGCCGCTGCGGACCATGTGGTAGACCTGCGAGTCCGAGACGTTCAGCTCGGCGGCGACGTCGGACAGCAGCAGGAACCTCGACTCCACGGTGACTCCCGGGGTTGGTTGCGTTTGCTTCAGTTTGCCATCACCTGGTGACATCGCCACGCGCCCGTTCGGGAGACACACCGGCGGGACACTTCACCCGCGCGGGTGCCGGGTGTATGACGGTCTCGGCGTACGGCATGATCGGCGCCCGGAGTCGGCGTCCGCCGACGATCGGCCTGAGTGTGGGAGTGACCCGTGACCGACGAGCTTGTCCGGGTGTACCTGCCGGCGACCGTCCCCATGCTCGCCCGGCTGCGCGAGGAGGGGCTGAGCGCCGAGGTGGCGCACGCCGTGACCCCGGAGCTGCGCGAGTGGTACGCCGAGGGTGACGAGGAGGAGCTGGAGTACGTGGCCTTCACCCGGGCCGCCCAGGACGCGCTGCTCCTGCTCCGCAACGACCCCACCGCGCCCCGGCGACGGGTGGTCGTCTCGGCCGACCTACCGGCCCGCGCGGTCGGCCGGGTCGACGGCGAGCTGGGATCGAGCGTGGTCCGGCCGGCCGGGCCGGTGCCGGTGAAGTCGATCGCCGCGCTGCACGTGGACGGCGCGGACGCGGTCGAGGACGTGGCGGCTGCCGTCGACGTGGTGGTCGAGGCGCAGGCCGGCGACCCGGACGCCCAGTTCACAGTCGACGGCGCCGAGGACCACGAACTGGAGTGGTACGACGTGACCGAGCTGGACCTGCTGCTGCGCGAGGCCGGCTGACGGCCGGTCAGGCCGCCGGCTCGTCCTCGTCGTCGTCCACCGTGCGCGGGCCGAGCGTGCGCCCGAAGACGATGAGCGTGGTCAGCGCACCCACGAAGAGCACCCAGATCCCGTTGTCCACCCGTGAGGTGCCCAGCGCGGTCTGCGCCACCTCGTCGGCCTCGCTGAGCGCGGCGGCCAGGTCGAGCAGCCCGCGCCCGCCGATCCGGATGATCACCTCGGTGAGCAGCAGGAGCAGGCCCGCGCCCGCCCCGGCGACCAGGTACGCCGGCCAGCGCAGCGGCGACGCCACGCCGTCGCGGCGCTCCGCCCGGCGGCGGGACCAGGTGAGATAGAGGTACGCGGCCAGGCCCGCGAGCAGCCCGGCGAGCAACGATTCGGTTCGCGAGACCCACTTCGCGGCGTCGAGCATCGACTGCTGGGTTTCCCCGGCGCCGAACAGGTCGGACAGTGGATCGCGGGCGCGGCTGAACAGCACCACGAAGATCTGCGCGGTGAGCGTCGCGAGGGTGATCGCCCCCACCACCCGGGCCTGGCGCGCGCCCGCCATCGCCCCGCCGATGATCGCTGCCGCCGCCGCGGTGCCGGCGATGGTGTTCGTGGTGGCGTTGTCCGCGTACGTCAGGTTGATCGCCACCGCGGTGACGAGCCCGACCAGGAGGCCGGTGCCGACGGCGGCCAGGAAGCGCAGCGTGGCGCGGCCCAGCCGGTTGGTCGCGAGCAGGGCGACAGTGGCGCCGGTGACCAGTGCCGCGGTGATGACGCCGGGCAGCGCGTACGCGGAGAGGCTGATCGCGGTGACGCCGGCCGCCGTCGAGTGGATCGCCTCGCGGGTGGACCAGAGCATGGCGGCCAGCCACCCGATGGAGAGCACGGCGAGTACGAGCGCGCCCGGGGCGAACTCCGGCCGCCCGGTCGGGACGGCCTCGTCCGTGGCGGTGGCCTCGTCCGTGCTCGCCTCGCCGGCCGACGGCTCGACGGCCTCGGGCTGGTCCGTCTCCGCGGCCGTGGAGCTGCCGGGCTGGTTGCTCATCGTCTTCCCTTCGACGGTCGCCGGATCGCCCCCCGCCGGGCCGGGCAGGTCACCGGTCATCCAGCCTACGCGGCGCGCCGCCGCTCCTCGGGTGGGCCGTGTGCCGCCTGGGCCTTGATCGACTGCGGTTCGCCGATGTGGTGGCATCCCCGGGGCTCGGACACCGCCGTTTCCCCGAGGTGGTGTCGATCAGTGGCCGATATCCGCGAGCCTGCGGTCCGGGAAGGTGGTGCCATCCGGACGCTCGGACACCGCCGTCTCCCCGAGGTGGTGTTGACCGACGCGCAGCGGCGGGCCGACGAATCGTCAACAGAAAGGGCTGTGGCCCGATGTTTCGTCGGGATCGGGCGGGTTGGGGCCGACGGTCCGGAGACTGCCGGGCTGTCCGGTGTACCGGGGAGGCACGGTCCGCGGGGGCGTCTCGTGACAGAATCGGGCCAGGTCCCGCCGCCGCTGACCCCGCGGTGTCCGGTGTCCGGCCGCCGGCCGGCGCCCGCGGGTCCGGTTTCGCCGTCGCCGTCGAGATCGCCAGGAGCCTTGTGATGGACGCCGTGTTCTCCGTACCCGAGCCGATCAACGAGCCGGTACACACCTACGAGCCCGGCAGCGCCGACCGGGAACGGCTCCAGCGGCGGCTGGCCGAACTGGCCGCCGAGCGGATCGAGCTGCCGATGACGATCGCCGGCGAGCGCCGGATGGCCGGCGGCGCGTCGATCGACGTGGTGCAGCCGCACAAGCACGCGCACGTCCTCGGCGTGACCGGGCACGCCACCCACGACGACGCCCGCGCCGCCGTCCGGGCCGCCAAGGACGCCGCGCCGATGTGGCGGGCGCTGCCGTTCGAGGAGCGGGCCGCGATCTTCCTGCGCGCCGCCGACCTGCTCGCCGGCCCCTGGCGGGACACGCTCAACGCGGCCACCATGCTCGGCCAGTCCAAGACCGCCGTCCAGGCCGAGATCGACTCGGCGTGCGAGCTGATCGACTTCCTCCGGTTCAACGTGCACTTCGCCCGGCGGCTCCTCGCCGAGCAGCCGCTGTCCTCGCCCGGGGTCTGGAACCGCCTCGACCACCGGCCGCTGGAGGGGTTCGTCTACGCGATCACCCCGTTCAACTTCACCGCGATCGCCGGCAACCTGCCGTCCGCGCCGGCCATGCTCGGCAACACGGTGGTCTGGAAGCCGTCCCCGACGCAGCAGTTCGCGGCGCACTTCACCATGCGCCTGTTCGAGGCCGCCGGCCTGCCGCCCGGTGTGATCAACATGGTCACCGGGCGCGGTGAGGAGGTCTCCGAGGTGGTGCTGGCCGACCCGGACCTGGCCGGCATCCACTTCACCGGCTCGACCAAGGTGTTCCAGCACCTGTGGAAGACCGTCGGCGACAACATCGCCGGTTACCGGGGCTACCCCCGGCTGGTCGGCGAGACCGGCGGCAAGGACTTCGTGGTCGCGCACACCAGCGCCGACGTGGACGCGCTGCACACCGCGCTGATCCGGGGCGCCTACGAGTACCAGGGGCAGAAGTGCTCCGCCGCCTCGCGGGCGTACGTCCCGCGGTCGATCTGGGAGGGTGGGCTGCGCGACCGGCTCGCCGCCACCGCCGACTCGCTGACCTACGGCGACGTGACCGACTTCAGCAACTTCGGCGGCGCGGTGATCGACGACAAGGCGTTCGGCCGGCACGCCGCCGCGCTGGAGCTGATCAAGGGCGACGACTCCTGCCGCATCCTGGCCGGGGGCACCGCCGACGACTCGGTCGGCTACTTCGTCCGGCCGACGCTGTTCGAGTGCTCCGACGCCGCGCACGAGACGTTCACCACCGAGTACTTCGGGCCGATCCTCGGCGTGCACGTCTTCGACGACGCCCGCTTCGACGAGGTGGTCGCCCAGGCCGAGTCGATCGCGCCGTACGCGCTGACCGGGTCGATCTTCGCGACCGACCGCCGGGTGGTCGACCAGGTGGCGGAGAAGATGCGGTACGCCGCCGGCAACTTCTACATCAACGACAAGCCGACCGGCGCGGTGGTCGGGCAGCAGCCTTTCGGCGGCGCCCGGGCCAGCGGCACCAACGACAAGGCGGGCTCCTGGCACAACCTGGTCCGCTGGATGTCGCCCCGCACGATCAAGGAGACGTTCGTTCCGCCGACCGATCACGCCTACCCGCACATGGGCTGAGACGCTTCGAGAGGGCCCGTCCCGGCCGGGGCGGGCCCTCTTCCTCATCCGACAGTGCACATCGGACCCGTCATCGGGTGCCGAAATGAGCAAATCCTGGACGCCAGAGCCGACAAAGTGGCAGCTTAGAGGGCATGGCGGAATCCGGAGTCAACCCGACGGCAGCAGCTCTGCTCGGTCTGCTGCACGACGGCCCGATGACTGGCGGCCAGTTGATGGCTGCCGCTGAGCGCCGGCTGGCGCCGTACTGGTCGATGACCCGCAGTCAGGTCTACCGGGAGCTGCCGGTCCTGGCCGAGAAGGGTCTGGTGCGACTCGGCAAGCCCGGGCCGCGGATGAGCCAGCCGTACGCGCTGACGGCGGCCGGGAAACGGACATTCTCCCGCTGGCTGGCGGAGAATCCCGGCAAGGACACCATCCGTAACCCGATAGCGCTACGGATCGCGTTCGGTGACCTGCACTCGTCGAGCCAGCTCAAGAACCTCTACGCCACGGCGAACGAGTACCACACCGAGGCGCTGGCGGCGGTGCGGGAGCAGGTCAAGAACGCCAAGAAGGAAGGCGACAGCTACGACGCCAGCGCGCTGGAGTTCGCCGTCGCCTACCACAAGGCGGCCCTCTCCTGGCTGAAGAGCGCGCCCGTCGGCTGACCACCTGCGTCGACCAGGACAGGCAGCGCCGACTTTTCGCGCGTGACTGCGGGGCTCGCAAGCTCACTCCTCGCACGCGCCGGTAGTCTTGTCTGTCGTGACCGCTGCCGATTACGCCGAACAGCTCAAGGAACTCGACGCCACGCTGCGCAACATCGAGGCTGTGCTCGACCTCGACAAGCTGCGCGAGCAGAAGGCCCGGCTGGAGCAGGAGGCCTCCGCGCCCGACCTCTGGGACGACCAGGCCAAGGCGCAGCAGGTGACGTCGCAGCTGTCGTACGTCAACGGCGAGATCTCCAAGCTCGGCGACCTGCGCTCCCGGCTCGACGACGCCGGGGTGCTGCTGGAGCTGGCCCAGGCGGAGGACGACCCGGGCGTGCTGACCGAGGTCGAGTCGGAGATCACCGGGCTGACCAAGGCCATCCAGGAGATGGAGGTCCGCACGCTGCTCTCCGGTGAGTACGACTCCCGGGAGGCGCTGGTGGCGATCCGGGCCGGCGCCGGTGGCGTGGACGCCGCCGACTTCGCCGAGATGCTGCTGCGGATGTACCTGCGCTGGGCCGAGCGGCACGGCTACCCGACCGAGGTCTACGAGACCTCGTACGCCGAGGAGGCGGGCCTGAAGTCGGCCACCTTCACGGTGAAGGTGCCCTACGCCTACGGCACGCTGAGCGTGGAGTCCGGCACGCACCGGCTGGTGCGGATCAGCCCGTTCGACAACCAGGGCCGCCGGCAGACCAGCTTCGCCGGTGTCGAGGTGCTGCCGGTCACCGAGCAGACCGACCACATCGACATCCCGGAGAACGAGGTCCGGGTGGACGTCTACCGGTCGTCCGGGCCGGGCGGGCAGAGCGTCAACACCACCGACTCGGCGGTGCGGCTGACCCACATCCCCACCGGCATCGTGGTCACCTGCCAGAACGAGAAGTCCCAGCTGCAGAACAAGGCCTCCGCGATGCGGGTGCTCCAGGCCCGCCTGCTGGAGCGCAAGCGGCAGGAGGAGGAGGAGAAGCTGGCCGGCCTCAAGACCGGCGGCACCAGCTCCTGGGGCGACCAGATGCGCTCGTACGTCCTGCACCCGTATCAGATGGTGAAGGATCTGCGTACGGAACAGGAGACGGGCAATCCGTCCTCGGTCTTCGACGGCGACCTGGACAGCTTCATCGAGGCGGGAATCCGCTGGCGGAAGCAGCAGCAGCTCAGCGCTGACGGTGCGTGATCACGGTCGGACTGAGCGCGTCATCGATCTCGGTCTGACCGGGTAAATCGACGACGCGCACCGCTTCGGCGGGGCTGGGGGCTTGGCTCTGCGGTTACACCGCGTAGACTACCGACCCGTGATTCAGCTTGAGCAAGTGACGAAGACGTACCCGAAGGCGTCCCGGCCTTCGCTCGACAACGTGTCCGTCTCGATCGAGAAGGGCGAGTTCGTCTTCTTCATCGGTCCATCCGGCTCCGGCAAGTCCACCATCATCAAGTTGCTGCTGCACGAGGTCACGCCCAACAAGGGCCGGGTCGTCGTCAACGGCAAGGACGTCACGTCGATGCGTTCCTGGAAGCGACCCCACTTCCGGCGTTCCATCGGCTGCGTCTTCCAGGACTTCCGGTTGCTGCCGAACCGCACCGCGTACGAGAACGTGGCGTTCGCGCTGGAGGTGATCGGCAAGACGAAGGCGGTCGCCCGCCGGGTCGTGCCGGAGGTGCTGGAGCTGGTCGGTCTCGGCGGCAAGGAGCACCGCTACCCGCACGAGCTCTCCGGTGGTGAGCAGCAGCGTGTCGCGGTGGCCCGGGCGTTCGTCAACCGGCCGCTGATCCTGCTGGCCGACGAGCCCACCGGAAACCTGGACCCGGACACCTCGATCGAGATCATGCGCCTGCTGGACCGGATCAACCGCACCGGTACGACCGTCGTGATGGTCACGCACGACTCCAACATCGTGAACCAGATGCGGCGCCGGGTCATCGAGATCGAGAGCGGCCGCATCGTGCGCGACCAGGCCCGCGGCGTCTACGGCTGAGCCGGACGACGTTCCGTAGACCCTGACGACGAAACCTCACGCCGGAGAGCCGGAGGAATATCCCGATGCGGATGAAGTACGTCCTGTCCGAAGTACTGGTCGGGCTGTGGCGCAACGTCACCATGACCATCGCCATGATCATCACAATGGCGGTGTCGCTGTTCATGCTGGGCGGCAGCGGCCTTCTCTACCAGAAGGTCGGCGACATGAAGGACCTCTACTACGAGAACGTCGAGGTCTCGATCTTCCTGAAGACCGATGCCACCAAGGAACAGGTCGACGCGCTGGGCCAGCAGCTCGGCCAGGACCCGCTGGTCAAGGACTCGACGTACGTCAACAAGGAGCAGGCGTACGAGCGCTTCCAGCAGATGTACGCCGACGCCCCGGACCTGGTCAGCGCCGTCAAGCCGGACCAGCTTCCCGAGTCGTACCGGGTCAAGCTGAACGACCCGGAGCAGTACAAGGCGATCTACGACAAGTACAAGGCCACCGAGGGCATCGACACGATCGTCGACCAGAGCAAGCTGCTCGACAAGGTCTTCGGCGTGCTGAGCGGCTTCCAGAACGGAGCGCTCGCGATCGCCACCGTGATGGCCATCGCCGCCCTGCTGCTCGTCGCGAACACCATCCAGGTCGCCGCGTACAGCAAGCGGCGTGAGGTGGCGGTCATGAAGCTGGTCGGCGCGTCGAACTGGTTCATCCAGGCGCCGTTCGTGCTGGAGGCGGTGGTGGCCGGTCTGTTCGGCTCCATCCTCGGCCTGCTCGCGTTGATCGGGGTGAAGGTGGTGGCGGCCGGCAGTTCGATGGCCGCCCTGGAGGGCCTGATCACCCCGATCTCCTGGTCCGAGATCTTCCTGACCTTCCCGCTGATGGCCGCCGTCGGTGGCGTGGTCAGCGCGGTCACCGCCTGGGTCACGCTCCGGTTCTACCTGCGGGTCTAGTCGCCCGTACGGCTCTGCCAAGGGCCCTCCCGCGCCGGAATAAACGGCGCGGGAGGGCCCTTGTGGTTCCGGTAGCATGATCTCCGCTCGCCGGCCGGTGGCCGGTGAGTCGATCAGGAAGGGGGTGGCGCCGATGCCACGGGAAAAGGGTCGCAAGGTGGTCGCCTCCAACAAGAAGGCACGCCACGACTACGCCATCCTCGACACGTACGAGGCGGGCATGGCGCTGACCGGCACCGAGGTCAAGTCGCTGCGGGCCGGGCGGGCGTCGCTCGTGGACGCGTTCGCCCAGGAGCGCGACGGCGAGATCTACCTGCACGCCATGCACATCCCGGAGTACGCGCAGGGCACCTGGACCAACCACGAGCCCCGGCGTACCCGCAAGCTGCTGCTCAACCGGCTGGAGATCGACCGGCTGCTGGGCAAGCTCAAGGAGAGCGGCCTGACGCTGGTGCCGTTGCAGGTCTACTTCTCCGACGGCTGGGCCAAGGTGGAGATCGGCCTGGCCCGGGGTAAGAAGTCGTACGACAAGCGCCAGGACCTCGCCAAGCGGGACGCCGACCGGGAGATCGCCCGGGCGGTGGGCCGGCGCGGCAAGGGCATGGGTGAGTGATACGTCCGGTTCGTCCGGCAGTCCGCGTCGAGCGGGCCTCGGGATGAATCCGGTTGCGCCAGGCGTTAGGCTTGGTGTGCTGCCGACAGGGGCAGCGCTACGAGGGGGTGACTGGTTTCGACTTCGTACGCAGCGACAGGGGAAGCGAGCCGAGGAAGCCGACGTCGTCTCGAGAATCGGTCGTCGGAAACCAATAAGCGCCAAGAACAATCGCGCTGACTTCGCTCTCGCCGCCTGAGGCGAGTAGCAAGTCTGTCGGCCTGGGAGCGCCTTCGACCCAGTCTGCCGGCATCAGCTAGAAGGCTGGCCAACCGGACCCGGTCGCGGGGTCCGTGCGGCGAGATCAATCAGCGACTGGGCCCGTCACACCAACTTGCTCGCGTGAGCGGTGGGGCCGAGTAGAGGCATAGCGAGCTGCGCTCGGAGAAGCCCTGACAAACCGGCGAAGGACCCGGGTTCGATTCCCGGCACCTCCACCACACGACCTGTGCGCCTCGGTCCACCCGGACCGGGGCGCACAGTCGTCTCTGGGGTTGTTGAGACCGGCTGGGGCCTCTGTTGCAGACGGGGCAGATGAGGCGGCGCCGACTGCTGGACAGGCCCTCGAACCGGGTCCACCATCGCCATACGGGTTCGCACCCAGCAGCGGGAGGTGTCCCATGGTCACCGGTCCGATCCAGCAGCCGACCGCCGTGCTCCCGAGCGCCGCCGGTGACCTGCGTGCCCTCGGGCGGGCGCCGGCCACCGGGCCGCGCTGGCGGGAGCGACTTCTCACCGATCTGGCCCCCGTCCGGCGGGGTTTCACCGAACACGTCCGCGTCACCGAGGGAGCGGGCGGCCACTACGCCGACCTGGTGCGCGCCGCGCCCCGGCTGGACCGGGGCGTACGCCTGCTGGTCGGCGAGCACGCCGCGATCAGCGCGGCGCTCGCGGCGCTCCAGCACGCCGTACACCTGCCCGGGGTGTCCGCCGCGGAGGTGCGGGCCCGCACCCGCGACCTGTTGCGCGCGCTCGACCGGCACCGCCGGCTCGGCGCCGACCTGCTCTGGGAGGCCTACCAGGCCGACCTCGGCGGCGAGGACTGAGCCCGGGGGGAACCGGCCGGGACCGGCCCGCGTCCAACCGGCATGCGTCGCGTGCTCGCCCTGCTCGGTATCCCGTTGCTGGCCCTCTCCGCCTGCGCCACGCCCGCCGCCGATCCGGGGGTGGCGCCGCCCACCGGCCCGGACCAGCGGCCCGCGTTCACCGAACGGGCCGAGGAGGTCGCCGCGGGCTGGCGTCCCGGGCCGGGCTGGCGCGACGGGTACGTGCCGCTCCAGGACGCCACTGTGCTCACCGGCGACCCGGGCTTCACCGAGGAGACGAAGACGGCGTTCGGCGCCGGCTGGTACCGGGACCAGATCCCGATCCCGGCCGCCGTGCCGAAGGACGGCACGATCCGGTTCCCCGACGGCACGCTGCGCGTGCCGCTGGTCAGCGCAGCCGACGCGTACGCCCAGCTCCGCCAGGGTGACCCGCCGCCCTGCGACGGGCGACCGGCCGCACCGGACCCGGCACCCACCGGCCGGCCCGGCCCGAACGACCCGGTGTCGACCTCGGCGCCGACCCCGTGCGTGGCGCTCACCGTGACCGAGGTACGGCTGGGCAGCGCGCCGGTGTGGACCAGCCGGGGCCGCGCCGAGGTGCCCGCCTGGTTGTTCACGGTGGACGAGCTGGCCGTGCCCGTGGCGCGGATCGCTGTCGCGCCGCGCGTGACCGGCCGGGTCCCCGGCGGTGCGGTGCCCGGTGAGCCGCTGCCGAACGGTCTGGTGTCCGCGCAGCAGCTGCGGGCGGTCGAGGGCAACCGCATCGACTACCTGCTCGGCGTCGGCGCCTGCGACGGCCCGCCCACGCCGCTGGTGCTGGAACGGCCGGACGTGGTGGTGATCGGCGGTGCCGTGGTCGCCTCCACCGGCGTCTGTACCGCGCAGCTCGTGCTGAAGCCGGTCAGCGTCACGCTCGACGCGCCGGTGGGCGGTCGGGCCGTGCTGGACGCCGCCAGTGGCGCCCCGCTCACCGTCCGGCCCGGCTGAGGCTCACAGGATCCGTGGCACGTCGGTGCTGATCGGCACCGGCAGCACGGTCGGCCGGTCCGCGGCCAGCGCGGCGGCGAGCGCCGCGCCGAGCCCGTCCAGCGTGGTCACCTCACCGGCGCAGCCGTAGCCGTGCGCCACCGCCGTCACGTCGAGCCCGGGCAGGTCCAGCGCGGGCACACCAGGGGTGTGCTTCAGCTCGGCGAACGCCTTCAGGATCGCGTACTGCTGATTCACCGGGACCACGACGGCGAGCGGCAGCCGCAGCCGCGCCGCCGTCCACAACGCCTGCACCGAGTAGTGGAACGAGCCGTCGCCGACCACCGCGACGACCGGGCGGCCGCGCCCGGTGTCGCGTTCGGCGAGCGCCAGGCCGACCGCCGCCGGCAGGCCGAAGCCGAGCCCGCCGCTGGCCATCGTCAGGTACGAGCGCGGCCGCTCGATCGGCAGCCGGCGGCGCAGCGCGGCCAGGTTGGACGGCGACTCCTGCACCAGCACCCCGTCCGCCGGCCACGCGGCGGCGAGCGCGGCGAACAACGCGTCGGCGCTCGGCGGGTCGGCCGGCTCCGGCGGGGCCGGCTGCGGGCGCGGTGACGGCGCGGCGCGGTCGGTCGGCGGCAGCAGCTCGCGCAGCGCCGCCATGGTCAGGCGAGCGTCGCCGAGCAGGCTGTCCCCGACCGGGGCGCGGGCCGCCTCGTCCGGGTCGTCGGTGACGTGCAGCAGCCGCGTGTCGCCGGGCAGGTAGTCGCCCGGCACGTGCGGGTAGTAGCGGAACACCGGCGCGCCCACCACCAGCACCACGTCGTGGCCGCGCAACGCCTCCGACAGCGGCCCGATCGCGTACGGCAGCACGCCCCGGAAGTGCGGATGCCGTTCGGGGAACACGGCCCGCTCCGGCGCCGGGGCGGCCCAGACCGGGACGGCCAGGTGCTCGGCCAGCGCGACCGCGTCCGGCCAGGCGTCCGACCGGTCCACCGCCGCGCCGAGCACCAGCGCCGGGGCGCGGGCGGCGGCCAGCGCCTCGGCGAAGGTCCGCAGCCGGTCCGGGTCCGGCGCGATCCGGGTGGCGACGGTACGCACCTGCGGCGGCGGGTCGGCCGGACGGTCCCAGTCGTCCATCGGCAGGGAGAGGAAGACCGGTCCGGCCGGGGGCTGCACCGCCGAGGCGTACGCCCGCATGAAGGCCGCCGGGATGTCCTGCGCGCGGGCCGGCTCGTGGGCCCACTTGACGTACGGCTGGGCCAGCTCGACCGCCCGGGGGCTGGCCAGGCGCGGCTCGATCAGCAGCATCTCGCGGGTCTGCTGACCGGCGCTGACGATCAGCGGCGTCCGGTTGTGCCAGGCGGTGACCAGGTTGCCCATGCCGTTGCCGGTGCCCGGCGCGGTGTGCAGGTTGACGTGCGCGGGCCGGCCGGTGCCCTGGGCGTAGCCGTCGGCCATGGCGACCGCCGACGCCTCCTGGAGCGCGTGCACGTAGTGGAAGTCGGCCGGGAAATCCTGGAGGAACGGCTCCTCGGTCGAGCCCGGGTTGCCGAAGACAGTGGTCAGGCCGAGCGCGCGCAGCAGGTCGTAGGTCGCCTCCCGCACCGTCGCCATCGCCGGCTGCCTCCGTTCCGCACGCGGATGCCGGAGCCGGCCCGGTGCCCAGTCTCCCGACCAGCCGAATCTATCGGGCCGAAGGCGACTTTTCGGGCGCTTCCCAGGCTCAGGGCAGCGGGAACGGCAGCTTGATCCCGTCCAGCGCGCTTCCGCACTCGCACTCCCGCTCGGCGGGCAGCGCGGCGACGGCCTCCAGCAGCAGCCCGCGCAGCCGGTCGGTGTTCTCCGCGAAGACCCGGAACACCTCCTCGTGGGTGACCGACTCGCCCGCCTCGACGCCCGCGTCCAGGTCCGTGACCAGCGCGATGGACGTGTAGCAGAGCGCCAGCTCGCGGGCCAGCACCGCCTCCGGGTGACCGGTCATGTTGACGATCGTGCCGCCCATCGAGGCGAACCAGCGCGACTCCGCCCGGGTCGAGAAGCGCGGACCCTCGACCACGACGACGGTCCCGCCGTCCACCGCCGGCACGCCGCGCCCGGCCGCCGTGTCCAGCAGCGTGCGCCGCCCGGCCGGGCAGTACGGGTCGGCGAACGACACGTGCACCGCGCCCCGATCGTAGTAGGTCTGTGCGCGCCCGCTGGTGCGGTCGATCAACTGGTCCGGCACCACGAACGTCCCCGGGCCCAGCTCCGGCCGCAGGCCGCCGACCGCGCAGGGCGCCAGCACCTGGCGTACGCCCAGCGACCGCAGCGCCCACAGGTTCGCCCGGTACGGGATCAGGTGCGGCGGGTACCGGTGATCGCGCCCGTGCCGGGGCAGGAACGCCACCCGGCGGCCGCCCACCTCGGCGACGGTGATCGGGCCCGACGGCTCGCCGTACGGGGTGTCCACCACGTGCTCCACGCCGTCGAGCAGGGCGTAGAGACCCGACCCGCCGATCACCGCCAGTTCGGCCTGCGCCGCCATCCGGCCCTCCCTCGATCCGTCGTGATCACCCGCCCGTCAGACCTTAACCAGCGGGCCGGGCGCAGGCTATGGTGCGTGACATGGCGTTGACAGGGTGGACGGTCGACGGCCTCGGGCCCGTACGGGCGCACGGCTGACGGGTGTCGGACATGCAGAGTGAGGGGCAGGCGATCGGTGGCCGAGCCATGGAGTCGATGACCGGACGACTGCTGGTCGCGACACCAGGGCTCAAGGATCCGAACTTCGACCGTACGGTCGTGCTGCTCGTCGCCCACGAACCCGGCGGCGCCCTCGGGGTGGTGCTGAACCGGGCCACCGAGGTCTCCGTGGCCGACGTGCTCGGCGACTGGAGCGACCTGGCCCGCGATCCGGCCGTGCTGTTCGAGGGCGGCCCGGTGCAGCCCGACTCGGCCATCTGCCTGGCCCGCATGCGGCACCCCGTCCGGCCGGTCAAGGGCTTCCACCGCGTCTCCGGCGCGGTCGGCACGATCGACCTCTCCGTCGACCCGGAGAAGCTGCGCGAGGCCGTCGGCGGGATCCGGGTCTTCGCCGGTTACTCCGGCTGGGGCGCCGGGCAGGTGGAGCGCGAGATCGAGGAGGGCTCCTGGTTCGTGTTCGACGCCCTGCCCGGTGACGCCTTCGTCGACCGGCCGGATGATCTCTGGCCGATGGTGCTGCGCCGGCAGGGCGGCATGATGGCCGCGGTGGCCCACTTCCCGCCGGATGTGGCGCTGAACTGACCCCCTCGGTGGGGGACCCCCGCGAGATGACCATGCCGGGGGGCGTGTGTATAGTTCTCTCCGTGCCCGGGCGACCGGGTGCGACCGCAAGGGGCCGTGGCGCAGCTGGTAGCGCACCACACTGGCAGTGTGGGGGTCAGGGGTTCGAGTCCCCTCGGCTCCACCCATGCGAGAACGCCCTGGTAGGGACATGATCCCATACCAGGGCGTTTGTCGTATCCGCGGTGGCGGGCGGCAAGCGCCTTCGTGATCACCTTCGACGGCCGCAGCACCAGCTAACCGTGCCGGACGGGTGCGGTGCGCGGCCCGCGGAGACACTGAAGCAGGCGCAGCAGATCGGGCCACGTCTCGACCAGTGCGGCGTCCCGGTCCGGGGCCTCGGCGATCCGTAGCACTGCCTCGTTCATCGCGCCGGAGAGCAAGGTGGCAGTTGCCTCGGGCGAGTTGACCTCAAGGTGCCCGGCTGCTGCCAGCGTGGCCACCGCCTCGGCCAGGTGGTGCCCGGAAGCGGCCGCGTCCTGGCTGCGCCACGTGCGCCAACCCATCACCGCGGGCGCGTCGACCAGCAGGATCCGCCGGTGTGTGTCGTCGACACTGGCGGTGAGGAACGCCCGGCAGCCGGCGACCAGGCCGTCCCATGGATCGGCGACCGCCTCGGCGGCGCTGGCGACCGCAGCGGCGACCCGCTGTTGCGCGGCGGCTGCGACGGCTTCGAACAGGTGCTGCTTGCTGCGGTAGTGATGGTAGACCGCACCCCTGGTGACCTGGGCCGCGGCGGCCACTTCCTCCAGGCGGACGGCGGTGTAGCCGCGTTCGGCGAACAGGGCGGTAGCGACGTCCCGGATGCGCCGGCCGGTGATCTCGCTCTGCTCCTTGGTGGCTCGCGCCATGCCGCACCTTCCTTTTACATGCGCCGTGTATGTATATTCCTCTTACCTGCACAGTGTATGTAAAGGGAGCTCGCCATGGCACTCGCCAGTTCGTACCCGGTCCTCATGACGACCGACGTGACCACGGCCGCGGCCTTCTACCGCGAGCACTTCGGGTTCCAGCCGACGTTCGAGACGGAGTGGTACGTGAGCCTGCGCCGCGACAACTGGGAACTGGCGGTGCTGGACAGCAGCCACGAGACCATCCCGGCGGCCTACCGCGGGCCGGTCGCCGGCGGGATGCTGCTCAACCTGGAGGTGGATGACGTCGACGCCGAGTGGGAGCGCCTGCGGCACCTGGAGGTCGTGCTTCCCGTCCGGACCGAAGAGTTCGGACAGCGGCACTTCATCGTCGCCGGCCCGGACGGTGTCCTGATCGACGTCATCACCAACGTGGAACCTGCGGAGGAGTACGCGGACAGGTTCATCTCCTAGCATCTCGCAGGCGAACGGCGCTCACGCGGCGCGGCCGGTGAGCACCAACGCCCAGCACAGCGCGCCGAACCCGGCAGTGCTCGCCAGCGTCCGGACCACGTTCCACATGACCCAGGCGGATTCGAAGCGCTCCCGCGCCGCAGCGGGATCCGCCGTGCCGGCCGCGGCGAGCGCGTCGTTCAGCGGCACGTTCACCGCCACGGTGGCGACGAACATCACCAGGTACAGGGCGAGTCCGGCGACGATCCACGGCAGCGCCGGCCGGGCCGCCCCGCGCCACGCCAGCACGGCCGCGAACGCGGCCAGGACCGGCGTACCCAGGAACGCCAGCAGGAACCAACCGTTGACGATGGTGACGTTGATGCGCTGCATCGCGTCCACGAACGTGCGGTCCTCAGCGGCGCGCAGCGCCGGCATCACCGCGTACGCGAACGCGGCGAACAGGCCCGCCATCAGCCCGGCCCCGACTGTGGCGCCGACCAGCGTCAGTTGTTGTACGAGTCGCATGTCCTCATCGAACCGCCGCGCGGTGAGACGGCCCATGGTCAGGACGCGCGATCCTGTGTTCAATCGTCTCCGTGGACGCCGTTTCCGGTCTGCTCGACGGCCCCCGGGCGCGGGGCGCCTTCCTGCTGCGCTCGATCCTCACCCCGCCCTGGTCGATGCTGATCCGGGACGAGGCGCCGCTCACGCTCGTCGCCGTGGTGCGCGGGGACGGCTGGATCGTGCCCGAGGAGGGCGAGGCCACGCGGCTGACCGGCGGTGACGTGGCGATCGTGCGCGGCCCGGCCCCGTACACGGTGGCGGACGACCCGGCCACGGCGCCGCAGGTGGTCGTGCACCCGGGCCAGCGCTGCACCACACCGGACGGGCGCGAGCTGTTCGCGATGACGCGCTGGGGCGTACGCACCTGGGGCAACGGGCCGGACGGCCGGACCGTGCTGCTCACCGGCACGTACCCGGTGCGGGGGACTGTCGGGAAGCGTTTGCTGGACGCGCTGCCGCCGCTCGCGGTGGTGCGGCGCGAGTCCTGGGACACGCCGCTGGTGCCGCTGCTGGCCGCCGAGATCGTCAAGGACGACCCCGGCCAGGAGGCGGTGCTCGACCGCCTGCTCGACCTGCTGCTCATCGCCGCGCTGCGGGAGTGGTTCGCGCGGCCGGGTGCCGCCGCACCCGCCTGGTACCGGGCGTACGCCGATCCGGTGGTCGGCCGCGCGCTGCGGATGCTGCACCACGACCCGGCCCGGCCGTGGACTGTGGCGTCGCTCGCCGCCGAGGTGGGGATGTCCCGGGCGGCGCTGGCCCGACGCTTCACCGCGCTGGTCGGCGAGCCGCCCGTGGCGTACCTGACGGGCTGGCGGCTGGCGCTCGCGGCCGACCTGCTCCGCGAGCCCGGCGCCACAGTCGGCGCGGTGGCCCGCCGGGTCGGTTACGGCAGCTCGTTCGCCCTGAGCACGGCGTTCAAACGCCGGTACGGCGTGAGCCCGCGCGGGCACGTCGACCCGGATAGATTGGCCGGATGACTGTCGACCTGTTCGCCGGCGTCCCGGTCCGCGACCTCGCGGTGGCGACGGACTGGTACGAGCGGCTGTTCGGCGCCCCGCCGCAGTTCCGGCCGAACGACAGCGAGGCGGTGTGGGAGCTGGCCGAACATCGCTACCTCTACGTCGACGTGCGGCCCGAGCACGCCGGTCACGCCATGCAGACGGTCTTCGTCGACGACCTCGACACCCGCGTCGCGGCGATCGCCGCCCGTGGTCTGACACCGGCCGCGCGGGAGACCTACGACAACGGCGTCCGCAAAGTGATCTTCCACGACCCGGACGGCAACGAGATCGGCTTCGGCGGCGGCCCGGCCTGACGGTCCGGCCGGGCCGCGTGGATTCGCGGCCCGGCCGGTGGCGTCAGCGGGGACGCCGCGTCTTCGGCAGGTCGAACTGGTCGGCCCGGCGGCAGTCCTTCGGGCCACCGACCGCTTGGGGGCCGACCTCCTCCAGGGCCTTTCGGGCGCGCTGGCGGCCCAGGTTCCAGGCGTACCAGGGGTCGGGTTCGGCGAGGTCGTCGGCGATCCAGCTGAGCGTGCACCGGCGTACCGGGTCGGGGAGCTTGGCGAGCGCCGGGGTGGCGTCGGCGGACAGCGCCCGCAGGTACCACGCGTCGATCTTGCCGGTCTGCTCGTACCGCAGCGTGTTGCGGCGGGCGACGTAGTCCTCCGGGTTGAGCACGGCCAGGCCCAGCAGCATCGCCACCGCCAGCGCGAGCGTGGTGCCGGGAATCCACCGGCCCTTCCACCGGACACCGGCCGCGATGATCATCAGGAAGACCGTGCCGAGCAGCATCTCGAACGCCATCACGAAGATCCGCTCGCCGGTGAAGCTGTAGACCTTCTGGTACGTCCACATCCGGGACAGCGCCGACGCCACGATCACCACGCTCAGCGCGCTGATCAGCCCGAGCAGCACACGCAGCAGGATGCGCTCGGCCGGCCGCTCCCGGCGGGCCCAGCGGCTCACCCCGCCGAGCACCGCCACCGTCAGCAGCGTGACGAACATCAGCTGCCAGAAGCCGCTGCGCGCGTACTCGGCGTAACTGAGCCCGGCGACCCGCTGCACGTGCCGCTGGCCGCCGAAGAGCGTGGTGAACTGCACCACCACGAACCCGGCGAACAGCAGCGCGAGCGCGCCGATGGCCGGCGCCCACTCCAGCAGGCCGAGGCGGCGCTCACCGGCGCGATCCACGGTGGACAGATCCGGCGGCGCGGCGAGCGTGTAGAGCGCGGCGACAGCGATCAGACCGCCCACCACGGCCAGGAACAACCAGCCGAACACCGTGCCGAGGTTGATCTCGGGGACGAGCTGGCCGAGCGCCTCGGAGAACGCCGCGTCGGCCGACGCGAGCAGACTGCCGAAGACCACGAGCACCACGGCCGTGGCGACCACCGAGACGGTCACCTTGCGCACCGTCGCCTCCTGCGGCGAGGCGGTGATGTGCCGGCGTACCCAGGGCAGGCCGCGCAACGCCGCGAACGGCGTGGCCACCAGGCCGAACAGGATCGAGCGCACCAGCCGCCCGCCGATGATCGCGAGGGTGGCGCAGCCGAGCGCGCCGAGCACGCAGAACGTCACGAGCCACCAGGCGTTGCGGAACGCCGGCACGGCGATCAGGGCCAGGGCGGCCGCCGCCCACCCGGCCCGGATGAGCTTGTCGGCGCGCGGCAGGTCCGTGGTCTTCGACCGGACCGCCAGCAGCACCGCGAGCGTGAGCGTCAGCCACCCCAGGAACCAGCCCACGCCGACGCGGCCGAGCGGCACGAACACCGCGCTGCCGACCGCGGCGGCCAGCACCGCGAGCGGTACGGCCCGCCCGGTCGCCGCCTTCGGGCCGGGCCACTTCGCGCCGAGGAACGAGGTCCGCGGCACCTGAGGTCGCGGCGCCCACGTCGGCGCCTGCGGGTGCCCGCTCCACCCCATTCCGGGGTACGGCGGCGTGGCCATCGGCCCACCGCCGTGCGGAGGCGGCGTGCCCGGAGCGCGCTGGGTACCCGGCGCGGGCGGCGGCCCGGAGGCCGGCTGCGCGCCCGGCGCGGCCCATGCTCCGGAGGCAGGCGCCTGCGTGGCGCCGGACGGGCCGGTAACCGCTGGCGTGCCGGGGGAGCCGGCTGTCGGTGGCGTGCCCGGGGGAGCGGCAGATGTCCGCGAGGCTCCCGACGGGCCGGAAGTCACGGAATCGGCCGTCCGCGGAGCACCGTCGCCGGGGCGCGCGCCGGTCCCGGCTCCACCGGAGTGGGCCGTGGCCGCGTCTGCCGGGCCGGCATCCGGGGTGGACGATGCGGCGGCGCCGGTGGCCGAGGACGTTGCGCCAGCCTGCTCCCGGCGAGCCGCCGGAACGGCGTCCGGCGGGGCGGCGACGGGCTCTCCGCCCGTCGGACGGTCGGCGACGGGCTTCCCAGCCTCGGCTGCTGCCGCCGGACCGCCGTCGACCGGTGTGGACCCGGCCGCGGCGGTCGGGCCGCTCGCGCCGGCGGAAGGGGCCGAGCCCTCAGCCGGTGTGGACAGTGCTGCGGCGGTGGTGCCGCTCGCGCCGGTGACCGGGGCGGCGCCCTCCGCCGGGGAGCGCTCGGCGGCGGGCGCCGTCGCCTGGGCGGGCACCGCCGCCGTCGGCTGGCCGGGCGCCGTCGGCTGGCCGGGCGCCGGGACCAGCGGGAGGAACAACGCGTATCCCTGGGTGCCGGGCGGCACGGTGACCGGAATCGCCCAGCCGGGCTGCCCCTCGGCGCCCGGCCAGGGCACCGGCGTGGGCGCGCCCTCCATGGTGGGCAGCACCAGCAGGTACGGCTGTGCGGGGGCGGGGACGTCACCCGGCGCGGGCCCGGCCGCCGGGCCGGCGCGGGACGGCTCGGGGGAC
>NZ_RCVK01000306.1:0-19919 GCF_003667485.1 Micromonospora sp. BL1 | reverse complement strand
GTTACGGGGTCGTGGTCACCTGGGTTTCGGCCTTGACGCCGTTCACCGTCGCCGTGAGCTGCACCTGGGCGCCGGGGCGCAGGGCGGTGAGCGTGCCGGTGGCCGGGTCGAAGCGGGCGGCGTGCCATGGGCGTACGCCCGCCGCGCCGCCGATGTGCAGGTTCGGCGACCCGGACCAGTCGGCGCTGACCGGCGCGGCCACCGGCACCTGCCGGCCGCTGGGCTGGGTGAGCGTGGCCGTGACGTCGGCCGGCGTACGCCGGGACACCTGCGCGGGGGCGGTCACCGCGAGCCGGTCGACGTGGGCGTGCATCTCCGCGCTCACCCACCGCGGGCCCTCGGCCAGCGGGTCACGGCGGGCCCGCTCGGCCTCCCCCGGCGTCACCGGGTCCACGCCGAACTCGGTCCAGCCGGTGAACCCGCCGAGCGCCGCGGGGGTGGACGGGTCCTTGCCCGAGTTGCCGTTGATCACGTACGGCACGCCGTCCACCCGGTCGGCGTGGAACGTGCCGACGTGACCGTTGACCATCAGCGCGCCCTTGCCGGTGCGGTGCTGGAAGTCGGCCAGCCACTGCTCGACCAGTGCCGCCTCCTTGCGGTCGCCGAGCTGGCTGGCCTTGGCCGGGCTCGGGTCGCGCGGCGGGTGGTGGAAGAGCACCGCCACCGAACCGACCGAGCGGTCGGCGGCGGCCTGGTCGAGCGTCCGGCGCAGCAGCTCCACCTGGTCGAACCCGCCTCCGCGCAGCGACCCAGTGGCGGTGCTGAGCGTGAGGAACCGGGTGCCCCGGTGGTCGAAGACGCGCGACGTGTCCCCGAAGACGCTGCGGAAGTTGTCGATCGGCGCGCCCATGATCTCGTGGTTGCCAGGCACGTAGTGGTACGGCACCTGGCCGTCCAGTTCCTCGTCCAGGATGCGCTTGGCCAGGGCGAAGTCCGCCGGGTAGGCGGTGTCCACGAAGTCGCCGTTGATGATCAGGAAGTCCGGCCGGGCGGCACGGACCTCGCGCAGCGTACGGCGGGCCTGGGCGACCAGGTCGCTGTCCGGGTTCGCGGCGACGAACTGGGCGTCGGAGAGCACCGCGAAGCGCCAGGGCGCCCCGTCCACAGTGCCGTCGCGCACCACCACCCGGTCGGTGCGGTTCGGCTCCGGCGGCGCCTGCACGTCCGGCGGTACCCGGGCCACCAGGTCGTCGATCACCACCTCGCTGCGGTACTGCTTGGCCGGGTCGGTCTCGGCGACGTAGAACCGGCGCACCCGCACCGGGTACTGCACGCCCGGCGGTACGGCGAACTCGACGTACTTCCAGCCGGTCCAGTCCAGGTACGGGCCGCGCAGCACGAACTGGGTGTCCTGCGCGTCGTGCAGGTGCAGGCTGGGCCACTCGCCGGTGCCGTTCGCCTTGATCCACATACCGAACGCCTGCGGCTGGCCGGGGACGTCGATCCAGGCGGGCGGGTCGGCGTACGCGGCCCGGGTGCCGGTGGACTGGCTGAAGTCGTACGACATCCGCAGCCCGCCGCCGGTGTGCCCCTCGGCCGGTGCGACCGACCCGGAGGCGCGGGCCTGGCTGAACTTCCAGGACGCGGCGTCGTCGAACCCGGCCACCGGCACGTCGGTGAGCCCGACGGTCACCGGCAGGACCGTGGTGCGGTTGCCGACCCGCGCGGTGACCAGCGCCGAGCCGGTCGCGGCGAGCGCCTTGACGGACAGGTTGCCGTCGGCGGTGGGGGTGACGGAGAGCAGGTCGCTGTCGTACTCCAGCGTCAGGTCGGCCGGCTCGATCGGCGCGGTGTTGCCCTCGGCGTCGTAGCCGACCACGCCGAACAGGCCGCTGTCACCGGCCCGGTCCAGGCCGACCCGGTCGACGGTGCCGTCGATGCGCGCCAGCGGCCCGAGCACTGTCAGCTCGATCGTGCCCCGGGCCCGGCCGCGGGCGGCCGTGACGGTGCTGCGGCCGGGGACGGCGGCCCGGAACACGCCGTCGCCGTCCACCCGGCCGTGGGTGGCGTGCCAGCGCGGCTCGCCCGCGGCCGGGCCGTACGTCTCGTCGTATCCGGCGGCGGTGAGCCGGCGGGTGAGGCCGGGGAAGGCCCGGTCCGGCCGGCCGTCGCGCACCGGCGCGACGCCGGGCGCGGCGGTCGGATCGCTGGCGGTCTCCAGCCAGTAGCCGGTGAGCCGGCCGCTGCCCTTCGGGGCGTAGACGGCGAGCCCGTTGGGCACCGGCCGTTCGCTGCCGTCGGACGGGCTGTTCTCCACCTGGACCGTGGCCGCGCCCGGCTCCCGGGCCAGCAGCGTGGAGGAGCCGCCGCCGTCGAGGTTGAGCGCGTTGGCGGCGCCCAGCTCGGCCATCATGCGGCCCATCTCGGTCTGGGTGACGCCCCGGCTGTCCACCTGCCGGCCGTCCACCGTCAGCATGATCATCTTGCGGCCGTCGGCGGAGAAGCCGACAGCCGTACGCGGCGCCAGCGACGCGTCGGCGATGCTCTGGACGACGCCGTCGCGCACGAGCACGTTGCCGCCGCCGACCGCGGCGCGCAGGTCGCCGCCGTCGGAGGCCCGCGGCCGCCAGGTCAGGTCCACCGCGTCGCCGGGACGCAGCGCGGCGAGCGCGTCGGCGCCGGCCTCGCGGCCGAGCAGCACGGTGCTGCCGGCCGGGATCGGCCCCTCGCCCGCCGTGGTGGCCACGCTCGCCACCCGGCCGCCGGTCACCGTCACCTCGACCGTCCGGGCCGCGCCCTCCACCGCCCGCTTGCGGGTGTACGACCCCCAGAGCGGCGTGAACACGCCCACGCCGTCGCGCTGCACCATGTTGTTGAACTGGGTCAGCGGCACCGGCCCGGCGGGCAGCGTCGCGGTGCCCTCGAAGCCGACCTGGACCACCCGGCCGATGCCCTGGGCGCTGATCCCGACGGCGTTCGGGTGCCCGGCCACCGGCGACTGCACCAGTTCGCCGGAGCGGACGCCGACGCCCTGGGCGGCGCCGGAGTTGTTGATGTCGAAGAAGTCGCCGTTCACCGCCGCGACGGCGCGGGACCGGTCGACGGCGGCGCGCAGCGGCTCGTCCTTCGTGACCTCGCCGGAGTTCACGTAGTCCACTGTCAGCCCGCCGGCCAGGTCGGCGGTGAGGGCGTCGGCGCGCAGCCAGCCGGCCGCGTCGTACCTGTCGAAGGAGGTCAGGTCGAGGCCGGGCGCGACCGGCCGGGTGGTCTTGGCGGTCTCCAGGCCGCCGGCCGGCTCCACACCGGCGAGCGCGACGGCGAAGTCGGGACGGGACGAGGCGCGTGGCGCGTCCTCGGCGGCGGTGGCGGCCGACGGCGCGACAGCCGACGGCGCGGCGGTGGCGGCGGTCGGTGCCGGCGCGGTGAGGGTCAGCAACGGCGTCAGCAGCAGGACGCCGGCGAGGTGGGCGGGTCGACTGCGGGTTCGCATGGACGACAGTCAACCCGACGGTGAACAGAAGTTTCAATACCTCTCGGCTTAACCGTAGAAAAACTTCACGGTCGGTCGCCCGGTACGCGACGAGGGGCACGGCCGGTGCGGCCGTGCCCCTCGTTCGACGGATCCGTCAGCTCACTCGCCCGGAGTGGACTTCGCGATCTGCATCAGGAACTCGATGTTGGTGCGGGACTGCTTGAGCCGGTCCAGCAGGAGGTCGAGCGCCGCCTGCGAGTCCAGCGAGTGCAGCACCTTGCGGAGCTTGTGGATGATCGCCAGCTCCTCCGGCGCGAGCAGGACCTCCTCCTTGCGGGTGCCGGAGGGGTTGATGTCGATCGCCGGGAAGACCCGCTTGTCGGCGATCTTCCGGTCCAGCTTCAGCTCGGCGTTACCCGTGCCCTTGAACTCCTCGAAGATGACCGTGTCCGCCATGGAACCGGTCTCCACCAGCGCGGTGGCGAGAATGGTCAGCGAACCGCCGTTCTCGATGTTGCGCGCCGCGCCGAGGAAGCGCTTGGGCGGGTAGAGCGCGGTGGAGTCGATACCACCCGACATGATCCGGCCGCTGGCCGGCGCCGCCAGGTTGTACGACCGCCCGAGCCGGGTCACCGAGTCGAGCAGCACGACCACGTCGTGCCCCAGCTCGACCAGGCGCTTCGCCCGCTCGATCGCCAGCTCGGCGACGGTGGTGTGGTCCTGCGGCGGACGGTCGAACGTGGCCGCGATGACCTCGCCCTTCACCGACCGCTGCATGTCGGTGACCTCTTCCGGCCGCTCGTCCACCAGCACCACCATCAGGTGGCACTCCGGGTTGTTGCGGGTGATCGCGTTCGCGATCGCCTGCAGCACCATCGTCTTACCGGCCTTCGGCGGCGACACGATGAGCGCCCGCTGGCCCTTGCCGATCGGCATGACCAGGTCGATCACCCGGGTGGTGAGGATGTGCGGCTCGGTCTCCAGCCGCAGGCGCTCCTGCGGGTAGAGCGGGGTGAGCTTGTAGAACTCCGGCCGGCGCTTCGCCTCGTCCGGCTCCATCCCGTTGATGGTGTCCAGCCGGACCAGCGGGTTGTACTTGTCGCGCCGCTGCTCGCCGTCCCGCGCGGCCCGCACGGCGCCGGTGATCGCGTCACCGCGGCGCAGGCCGTACTTCTTGATCTGGGACATCGAGACGTACACGTCGTTCGGGCCGGCCAGGTAGCCGGTGGTCCGGACGAAGGCGTAGTTGTCGAGCACGTCGATGATGCCGGCGACCGGGACGAGCACGTCGTCCTCGCCGACCTGCGGCTCGCGGCCGCCACCGCTGTCGCCCTCGCCCCGCTCGCCGCGGCCGCGACGACGGTCGCGGAACCGGCTGCGCCGGCCCCGCCGGCCGCCGCCCTCGCCGTCGTCGTCGCCGTCGTTGTCCCGCTCGGCCCGCTGACCACGGTCGTTGCGGTCACCCCGGTCGTTGCGGTCGTTACGGTCGCCGCCCCGGTCACCGCGGTCGTTGCGGTCGTTGCGCTCGGCGCGCTCGCCCCGGTCGGCCCGCTCGTTGCGGTCGCCCCGCTCGGCCCGGTCACCACGCTCGGCGCGGTCACCACGGTCGTTGCGGTCACCACGGTCGTTGCGCTCGCCGCGCTCGGCCCGCTCGCCACGGTCGGTCCGCTCGCCGCCACGCTCGGCACGGTCACCGCCGCGCTCGCCGCGCTCACGGCCCCGGCCCTCGTTGCGCTCACCGCGCTCGGCCCGGTCACCGCCACGCTCGGCCCGCTCGCCGGTCTCGGCGGGCGCCTCCTCGGCGCGCGCCGTCTCGGCCGGTCGCGCCTCGGCCGCCGGCGTCTCCGCCGGTCGCGCCTCGGTGGTAGCGGCGGCGGCCCGGCTGCGGCGACCACGGGTACGGCCCTCGGTCACCTCGGCGGCCGGCGCCTGCTCGGCGGGGCGTGCCTCGGCCCGCTCCTCACGGACCTCCGCGTGCACCTCCTCACGGGCGGGAGCGGACGCAGCCGCCACCTCGGCACGCGGTCGAGGGGTTCCGGCCGCGGCGCCGCCCTGCTGCCGCTCGGTGATGGCACTGATCAGCTCGCCCTTGCGCATGCGAGCGGTACCAGAGATGCCGAGCGACGCGGCCAGGCTCTGGAGCTCCGGCAGCAGCATCGCCGACAGACCGGTGCCGCTCCGCCGGCGGCGCGTGGGGGCGGCGGTGGTGGCATCGCCAGCGACGTTGGAAACATCCGACGTCACGTCGGTGGTGTCGCTCAATGGATTCCTTCCCTCGATAGGCCGGGCTGCCCGGAGTCGTGGAACCAGGTGGCCGGGCGGCCTCGGTGCACCCGCCTCGCATGACGCGTCGCGGGAGTCTGTGACACAGCAGCCGGTGGTTTCCCGACTCACCACCATCGGTGAGCAGGTCTCGCCGTCTGCGGCGACCTGTGGAAACTGCGGCGCGGCGTGGGCCTTGAGCAGGGGTGACGGGCTACCGCCGAGAGCTTCGGGGGTGCGCCGAACCGCAGGAAGATCGCATGCTTCGCGGCTGTGCTAGGTCTAGAGCGTAATCGCCTCGTCCGACCTGCGGCAACAGGGCCCCGCTCGGCGTGTCAAAGTCTACCCCGGATGACCCGGGCACCGCTGACATCTATCGGCAACTCCCACCGGCGCCAATCTGTTCCCGCCTGGAATCCGGCCGGGACCTCGGAGAGCGCCAGCACCGTCGGACCCGCCCCACTGACCACAGCCGCCACACCGGCCTCGCGCAGCGCACCGACCAGCCCTGCCGTGGCCGGCATCCCCGGCGCCCGCTGTTCCTGGTGCAACCGGTCGACGGTGGCGGGCAGCAGCAGCCCGGGATCCGCGGTCAGCGCGTGCACCAGCAGGGCCGCACGGCCCGCGTTGAACGCCGCGTCGGCGTGCGGCACGGTGGCCGGCAACGCCGCCCGGGCCACCGAGGTCAGGCCCCGCTCGGCGGGCACGAAGACGGTCGGGCGCACCGCCGGCGCCACCGGCAGCGAGACCGCCCGCGCGCCGCCCGGTTCCGTCCAGGCGATGGTGAAGCCGCCCAGCAGGCAGGGCGCGACGTTGTCCGGATGCCCCTCCAGCTCGGCCGCCAGCCGCAGCGCGGCGTCGCCGTCCAGCCGCTGCTCGCCGTCGGCCACCAGCGCGCGGGCCGCCAGCACCCCGGCCACGATCGCCGCCGACGACGAGCCGAGCCCCCGGGCCTGCGGGATGCGGTTGACGCACTCCAGCGCCAGGCCGGCCGGCTGCGCGCCGAGCGCGTCGAACGTGGCCCGCATGGCGGTGACGATCAGGTGCCGCTCGTCCGACGGCAGCTCGCCGGCGCCCTCGCCGGTGACCGAAACCCGTACGCCGCCGTCCGTCACCTCGGCCGTGACGTCGTCGTGGCGGCCGAGGGCCAGACCGAGCGCGTCGAAGCCGGGGCCCAGGTTGGCGCTGGTCGCGGGCACCCGGACCCGCACCGGGCCGGGGGTGAATGTGGTCGGCACCGGCTCATGCTAGGACGTCACCCCGACAGCCCGGCCGGACCGCCCGGAGCGTGGGACCGGCGTGTCAGCCGGTGCGCTCGGGGGTCGGCGTGTCGACCGGGTCGGTGAGCGAGAGCCGCCGGGTGGCGAACCGCCAGCCGATCGCGTACACGACGGTGACCAGGCCACAGCCGGCCAGCACGGTGCGCTCGTCCACCCGGTCCACCACGAGCGCCACCACCAGCTGGCTCACCGCGATGGCGAGCGTCGCCAGCATCATGTCGGTGGCGAAGACCCGGCCGCGGAGCCGGTCCGGCACCTCGCCCTGCAACGCGTAGTTGGACAGCACCCAGTTGCTGCCGCCGCCCAGGTGGGCCAGGAACACCAGGACCAGCACCAGCGGGAACCAGGTCACCACCGAGGCGCCCAGGTAGGCCAGGCCGTACATCGACATGGACAGCGCCAGGCCGGTGAGCAGCCAGGCCCGGCTGCTCAGCACCCGGCGCATCATGATCGGGCCGACCAGCGCCCCGGCGCCGCGGGCGGCGAAGAGCAACCCGGCCCCGACCGCGCCGACGCCGTACACCCCGGCGAGCAGCGGGAAGACGGTGAGCACGCCGTTGCCCAGGCCGACCGCCGACTTGACCGTGACCAGCGCCAGCACGCGCGGGCGGTGGGCGATGTAGCGCAACGCCTCCCGGATGGCCGCCCAGGTGCGCGGCACCGCCGCCGCCGGGTCGCGCGGCGCCTGCAACGGCCGGCGGATCAGCGCGGCCAGGCCCGCGGCGGCGAGCAGGCCGACGGCGGCCACCCAGAAGCTGGCGTACGGGCCGGCCACGGCGCTCAGGATGCCGCCGAGCGAGGCGCCCACCACCGTCATCGTGCCCCAGGCCGAGCCGGCGACCGCGTTGCCGGCGGCCAGGTCCTCCGGGTCGACCACGTTGGGCAGCGCGGCCTGGGCGGCCGGCGAGTAGAACGCCTTCGCCACCGCCACCAGCGCGATCGCCGCCAGCGCCAGCCAGGCCGTACCGGCACTGCGCACGCCGAGCAGCAGCAGCACACCGGCGAGCGCGCCCACGTTGGCCACCATCATCACCTTGCGGCGGTCGAACCGGTCGGCGATCGTCCCGGCGTACGGGAGCAGCAACGCGGTCGTGCCGGTGTCCACCGCCAGCACCAGCGCACCCCAGACGCCGCTGCCGGTCAGCTCGGGCAGCAGCACCAGCAGCGGCACCATGACGAACCAGTCCGCGCCGAAGACCACCAGCTCGGCGAGGAACAGATGGCGGAAGTCGCGGTTGCGGACGAGGACCGAGAGGGTGGGTGACACGCGGGCACCCTACCGGGCCGCCCCGGGCGCGGCAGCGCGGCGCAGCAGGTCGGAGACCGTGACGAAGGTGTATCCCCGGGCCCGCAGACCGTTGATCATGTCGGGCAGGCCGCGGAGTGCGACGAGCCGGCCGTCGTTGCCGACGTCGTGGCCGAGCAGGATCGTGCCGGGTCGCACGTCGGCGACGATCCGCCGGGCGTGCCCGGCCGGGTCGTGCGGGAACTCGCTCTCGACCATCTGGAGCGTCCAGAGCACCAGGCGGTAGCCGAGCCGGGCCGACGCGTACAGCACCGAGCCGCCCAGGTGCCCCCAGGGCGGGCGGAGCAGCCGGGGCGCCGAACCGGTGGCCGCCGTGATCGCGTCGTGGCTGCGGCGCAGGTCGTCGTAGACCGTCGCGGCGTCCATCCGGGCCAGGTCGCGGTGCGCCCAGCTGTGGTTGCCGACCTCGTGGGCGCCCATCCGGCCCCGGACCAGGGTGGCGTGTTCGCGGGCCCGCTCACCGACCAGGAAGAAGGTGGCCGGCACCCGGTGCTCGTCGAGCGTGTCGAGCACCATCGGGGTCCACTGTGGGCGGGGGCCGTCGTCGAAGGTGAGCGCCACCAGGGGTTCCTCGGTGCGGACGCCCCAGACGACCTGCATCCCGCCGGTGCCGACGTCCTGGTGGCGGTTGCCGAGCGTGGCGCTGGCCGGGCCGCCCGAGATCGGGAGCCGGCGGTCGGCGACCCAGGTGCTCTCGACGGTCGCGACGGAGCCGACCACCGCCCCGCCGAGCAGGAGCGCGGAGCGGCGCAGCACGGTACGCCGATCCCACCGGCCCGCACCCCCCGCCATCACGCCTCCGAACCGAAAGTAGGCAGCAGCTCACTGAGCGTACCGCCCGGTGCGGCTCGGGTGTGTCCCGCGCGCCGAGTGCCGGGAGGGGCCCGCGCGGGGCCCCTCCCGGCCGGTCACTCGGTGGGCGGGAGCGGCGACTGGCGGCTCTTGGGCAGGCGGAGCACCTCGAACTGGTCGGTGCCGTCGACCAGCGCGCCCGACGGGCGGGCCGGCGGCGGCGCCACCACGGCCCGCTCCTCGGCCCGCTCCCCGCCGCCGACCGCCACCGGCACCGGGTCCGGCTCCGGCCGCGGCTCGACCGGCTCGGGAGCGCCACCCCGCCGCCGGTTCCGGAACGAGCCCTTGGTGTGCTCGACCATGGTGTAGAGCGTCGGCACCAGCACCAGCGTCAGCAGCGTCGAGCTGAGCAGGCCGCCGATCACCACGATCGCCAGCGGCTTGGAGATGAAGCCGCCCTCACCGGTCAGGCCGAGCGCCATCGGCAGCAACGCGAAGATGGTGGCGACGGCGGTCATCAGGATCGGCCGGAGCCGCCGCCGGCCGCCCTCGACCACGGCCTCGGTCACGTCCATGCCCTGGGCCCGGTACTGGTTGATCAGGTCCAGCAGCACGATCGCGTTCGTCACCACGATGCCGACGAGCATGAGCACGCCGATCAGCGCCGGCACACCCAGCGGCGTGCCGGTGACCAGCAGCAGCCCGATCGCGCCGGTCGCGGCGAACGGCACCGAGATCAGCAGGATCAGCGCCTGGGTCAGGCTGCGGAACGTGGCCACCATGATCAGGAAGACGATCGCGATGGCGGCCAGCACCGCGAGACCGAGGTCCGCGAACGCGTCGGCCTGGTCGGCGCTGACGCCGCCGATCACGTACGTGGCGCCCGGCACGTCCAGCGCGTCCAGCCGCTTCTGCAGCTCCTGCGTGGTGGCGCCGAGGTTCGAGCCGGTCGCCGTGCCGGTGACCGAGACGCTGCGCTCCCCGTCGATCCGGGTCACCTGCTGCGGGCCGTCGACCTGCTCGACGTCCGCGATCGCGTCCAGCGGCACCGCGCCGACCCGCAGCGCCCGCAGCTCCTCGACGGTCAGCGGCGGCCGGGCTCCACTGCTCAGCACCACGTTCTGCGCCGTACCGTCGAGCGTCACCTGCCCGAGCGGCGCTCCCCGGTACGTCTGCGCGACGAGCTGCCCGACTGCCGCCTCGGTGAGACCCGCGCGGGCCGCGGCCACCCGGTCCACAGTCACCTCGACGCGCGGCACCTGGGTGGCGAGGCTGCTGGTGACGTCCTCCACGCCCGGCGTGCCGGCCATCGCGCCCCGTACCGCCTCGGCCGCCCGGGTCAGCGTCTCCTGGTCGGCGGCCTGCACGACCACCTCGACCTGGTTGGCGGAGGCGTTCTGCCCGCCGCCGAACGTCAGCTCGCCCACTTCCGGGCCGAGCGCGTCGAGCTCCTTGCGCAGGCCCTGCCGCACCGTCGCGGCGTCGGTGTCGTCGGAGAGCGACAGCGACCAGGTGGCCCGGTCGCTGCCGCCGCCGGCGAACGGGTTGTCCCCACCACCGGCGCTGACCTGGTAGGTCTCCACCCCCGGGGTGCGACGCAGCACCTCCTCGACCCGCGCGGCGGCCCGGTCGGTGCCGGCGAGCGAGGTGCCGGCGGGCATCTCCTGCCGGATGGCGAGCGTGTCCTGGCCGGAGTCGTCCAGGAAGTTCGTCTCCAGCTTCTGCGCCAGGCCGAACGTGCCCAGGAGCACGAGCAGCCCGAGGCCCACCGTGGCCCAGCGGGTCTTCCGCGAGCGGGTGGCGAAGTCGATCACCGGCAGGTACGCCCGCTGCAACGGGTTGCGCAGCTCCTTCTCCTCGGCGGCGCGCCGGGCGGCGGCGTCGTCGGCGCCGCCGCGCGGCCGCAGGAACCAGTACGCCAGCACCGGGATGACTGTGAGCGACACCAGCAGCGAGGCGAGCAGCGCCACCGTCACGGTGATCGCGAACGGGGCGAACAGCTGCCCGACGAAGCCGCCCACCAGGGCGATCGGCGCGAACACGGCGACCGTGGTGAGCGTGGACGCGGTCACCGCGCCGGCCACCTCGCGGACCGCGGTGAGGATCGCGTCGCGCTTCGGTTCGCCGTACTCCAGATGGCGTTTGATGTTCTCCAGCACCACGATGGAGTCGTCCACCACCCGCCCGACGGCGATGGTCAGCGCGCCGAGCGTGAGCAGGTTCAGCGAGTAGTCGCCGGACCAGAGCACGATCAGCGCGACCAGCACGGACAGCGGGATGGACACCGCGGTGACCACCGTGGAGCGCACCGACAGCAGGAACACCAGGATCACCACGACCGCCATGACCAGGCCCAGCAGGCCCTCGGTGGTCAGGCTCTCGATGGACTTCTCGACGAACGGGGCCTGGTCGAAGACCACAGTCAGCTCGGCACCCGCGGCGTCGCCCAGCTCGTCCAGCCGGTCCCGGATCTCGTGCGAGATCTCCACCGCGTTGCCGTCCGGAGCGGCGGTCACCGCGATGCCCAGGCTGGGCTTGCCGTTGGTCCGGGTCAACGAGGTCGCCGGGGCGAGCTGCTGCTCCACCGCTGCCACGTCACCCAGGCGTACCGGGGCGGCGGGGGCCGTGGTGAGCACGATGCCGCGCAGGTCGTCGAGCGTCCGGATCGGCGTGCCCACCTGCACCGGCAGCGACCGGTCGCCGTCGGCGAGCGCGCCCGCCGGCACGGCCACGCCGTTGCTCTTGAGCGCCGAGGCGATGGCGGTCGGCGCCACCTTGGCCGCGGCCAGCTTCGCCGGGTCCGGCGTGATGGTCACGACCTGGTTCCGGGCGCCGGTGACGTCCACCGCGCGGACGCCGTCCAGCGCCTCCAGCTCCGGTACGACGGCGCTGCGCAGCTTCTCCGCCAGCGCCCGCTCGTCGCCGTCACCGGTCGCGGCGACCACCACGGCGGGCAGGTCGTCGGTGCTGCCGGCGATCACCTGCGGGTCGACGCCCTCGGGGAGCTGGGAGTCGATCCGGTTGAGCGCGGTCTCCATCTTGTTGACCACGTCGTCCAGGTCGGTGCCGAACTCGTACTGCACCTGGACCGTGGCCGCGCCCTCGCGCGAGGTCGAGGTGATCTTGTCCAGGCCCGGGATGCCCTTGAGGCTGTTCTCGATCGGCTCGGCGACCTGGGATTCCACGATCTCCGGCGCGGCGCCCGGGTACGTCGCCACGATGAACGCGGCGGGGAACTCCAGCGACGGCAGGAGCTGCTGCTTCAGCGACGGCACGGCGAACAGGCCGAAGGCCGTGGTCACCAACGCGATGAGGGCGATCAGCCCCCGGTTGGCGAGGCTGAATCTGGCGAGCAGCGACATCGGCGTTACTCACTCCTGGAGAGGTGTCTGCGGGGGTGTCTGAGTCTGCCGCACGCCCCGACACTCCCGGCATCCGCCCCAGCCGATGACACCGCCGCCCTCGGGGGCGTCCCCGCCCGCCTTGATCGACTCCACTTCGCCGAGGTGGCGGCATCCACCCACGCCGATCCAGCCACCTCCCCGAGCTGGTGTCGATCAAGAGCGGGGATGCCGCCACCTCCCCGAGGTGGCGTGGATCAGGGCGGTCGGGGGAACGCCGAAGAAGCCGGAGGGGTCAGACCAGGTCGAGCGAGCGGGCGGCGGCCAGCGCGTCGTTGGCGATGGTCACCGGCGCCGGAGCGGTGGAGATGGCCCACTCCGGGTCCTTCAGGCCGTGCCCGGTCACGGTGCAGACCACCCGCGACCCGGCCGGCACCCGCCCGGCCTCGGCCTGCTGGAGCAGACCGGCGACGCTGGCCGCGCTGCCCAGCTCGACGAAGGCGCCCACCTCGCGGGCCAGCAGCCGGTACGCCGACAGGATCTCCCGGTCGGTGACCGCCGAGATCAGACCGTCGGAGGCGTCCCGCGCGTCGATCGCCTTCGTCCAGCTCGCCGGGTTGCCGATCCGGATGGCGGTGGCGATCGTCGACGGCTCCGGCACCACCTGACCGGTGACGATCGGGGCGGCGCCGGCCGCCTGGAAGCCGTACATCCGGGGCGCCTTCGTGGCGTTGCCGTCGCGCAGGTCCTCGGAGTAGCCCATCCAGTACGCGGTGATGTTGCCGGCGTTGCCGACCGGCAGGCAGTGGATGTCGGGCGCGTCGCCGAGCGCCTCGACGATCTCGAAGGCGGCGGTCTTCTGGCCGTGCAGCCGGTCGATGTTGACGGAGTTGACCAGCGCGACCGGATAGTCCTGCGCGAGCTTGCCGGCGAGCCCGAGGCAGTCGTCGAAGTTGCCCTGCACCTGGAGCAGCTTCGCGCCGTGCACGAGCGCCTGGGCCAGCTTGCCCAGCGCGATCTTGCCCTGCGGCACCAGCACCGCGCAGGTGATCCCGGCGCGGGCCGCGTACGCGGCGGCGGAGGCGCTGGTGTTGCCGGTGGAGGCGCAGATGATCGCCTTGTCACCGGCCTCGACGGCCTTGGAGACCGCGACAGTCATGCCACGGTCCTTGAACGAGCCCGTCGGGTTGGCGCCCTCGACCTTGAGCCACACGTCCGCGCCGACCCGGGCGGAGAGCACCGGCGCCGGCAGCAGCGGCGTGTTGCCCTCGTGCAGGGTGACGACGGGAGTCGCCCCGGTGACCGGCAGCCGATCCCGGTACGCCTCGATCAGTCCCCGCCACATGTCGTGCTCCTCGCCTCCGTCGCCCCGCTCCGGGGCCTGTCACCAGCGTGGACCAGCCTGCCCGGCCGGCCACCGGCACACCCTGCTCTAACCATCAGGCGGGACGCGCGGGTTACGCGCCACCCTCCACCCGCAGCACACTCGTCACCGAACGGACGATGTCGAGTCCGCGCAGCTCACTGACGGTGGCCGCGAGCGCGGCATCGGGCGCGACGTGGGTGACGATGACCAGTTCGGCGTCCCCGCCGGCCGGGCCCTGCCGGACCGTGGCGATGGACACCTCGTGCCGGGCGAAGACGCCTGCCACCCCGGCCAGCACGCCCGGCCGGTCGGCCACGTCGAGGCTGATGTGGTAGCGGGTGAGCGCCTCGCCCATCGGCCGCACCGGCAGGTCCGCGTACGCCGACTCGCTCGCCGCGTGCACCCCGGCGAGGCGGTTGCGGGCCACCGCCACCACGTCGCCGAGCACCGCGCTGGCGGTGGGCGCGCCACCGGCGCCCCGGCCGTAGAACATGAGCTGCCCGGCGGCGTCGGCCTCGACAAAGACCGCGTTGAACGCGTCGCCGACGCTCGCGAGCGGGTGCGTCAGCGGGATCATCGCCGGGTGCACCCGGACGTTGACCGTCTCCCGGCCCTGCGCGTCGACGCCCCGGGCCGCGATGCAGAGCAGCTTGATCGTGCAGCCCATGGCCTTGGCGCTGGCCACGTCGGCGGCGGTCACCTCGGTGATGCCCTCACGGTGCACGTCGGCGGCGGTCACCCGGGTGTGGAACGCCAGCGAGGCGAGGATGGCGGCCTTGGCGGCGGCGTCGAAGCCCTCCACGTCGGCCGTCGGGTCCGCCTCGGCGTACCCCAGCTCGGTGGCCTCCTCCAGCGCCTCGGCGAACCCGGCGCCGGTGGAGTCCATGGCGGAGAGGATGAAGTTCGTGGTGCCGTTCACGATGCCGGTGACCCGGGTGATCCGGTCGCCGTGCAGCGACTCGCGCAGCGGGCGCAGCAGCGGGATGGCCCCGGCGACGCTGGCCTCGTAGTAGAGGTCGGCGCCGCCCTCGGCGGCGGCGTCGTGCAGCGTCGCGCCGTCCTCGGCGAGCAGCGCCTTGTTGGCGGTGACCACGCTCTTGCCCGCGCGCAGCGCCTCGACCAGCCAGCCCCGGGCCGGCTCGATGCCGCCGACCACCTCGACCACCACGTCCACGTCGTCGCGCTTGATCAGCCCGAGCGCGTCGGTGGTGAACAGCGCCGGGTCGACCGGCAGGTCGCCGCGGTCACGGCCGATCCGGCGTACGGCGATCCCGGCGATCTCCAACGGGGCGCCGATCCGGGCGGCGAGGTCTTCCGACTGCTCGTGCAGCAGCCGGACCACGTCGCTGCCGACAGTGCCGCAGCCGAGCAGCGCCAAGCGAACCGGTGAGGTCATCCCACATCCAATGCCAGCAGGTCGTCTTCGGTCTCCCGGCGGACGATCAGCCGCGCCCGACCTTCGCGGACGGCGACGACCGGGGGCCGCGGGACATGGTTGTAGTTGCTCGCCATGCTCCGGCAGTAGGCCCCGGTGCCGGGCACCGCGACAAGATCTCCGGGCTGCACGTCAGCGGGCAGGAATTCATCCTTCACCACGATGTCCCCGGACTCACAATGCTTTCCCACCACGCGGGCGAGCATCGGCTGTGCGGTCGACGTGCGGTTCGCCAGCGTGGCCGAGTACGAGGCGTCGTAGAGCGCGGTACGGATGTTGTCGCTCATCCCCCCGTCCACACTGACGTACGTCCGCAGGCCGTCCACATCTTTCACGGTCCCGGCCTGATAGAGCGTGAACACGGCCGGACCGACGATCGCGCGGCCCGGCTCGACCGACAGGTGCGGCACGGCGAGGTTCTCCGCCGCGCACTCCCCGTCGACGATCTTGCGCAGGCGCTTCGCCAGGTCGTGCGGCGACGCCGGGTCGTCCTGCGTCGTGTACGCGATGCCGAAGCCGCCGCCCAGGTCCAGCTCGGGCAGCTCCACGCCCCGGGCGTCGCGGATCTGCGACTGGAGGGCGAGCACCCGGCGGGCGGACACCTCGAAGCCGCTGGCGTCGAAGATCTGCGAGCCGATGTGCGAGTGCAGCCCGCGCAGCTCCAGCACGTCCTCGTCGAGGATCTTGAAGGCGGCCGCCGCGGCGGCGCCGCCCGCGAGAGAGAAGCCGAACTTCTGGTCCTCGTGCGCGGTGGCGATGAACTCGTGGGTGTGCGCCTCCACGCCGACGGTGACGCGGACCAGCACCTTCGGGCGTACCCCGCGCTCGCGGGCCAGCTCGGTGAGCCGGTCGATCTCGGTGAACGAGTCGACGATGATCCGGCCCACGCCGGCGTCCACCGCCCGGGTCAGCTCCGCCACCGACTTGTTGTTGCCGTGGAAGCCGATCCGCTCCGGCGGCATCCCGGCCGACAGCGCGGTGGCCAGCTCGCCGCCGGTGCAGACGTCGAGGAACATGCCCTCCTCGGCGATCATGCGGACCACGGCGCGGCACAGGAACGCCTTGCCGGCGTAGTAGACGTCCGCGTCCGGGAAGGCCGCCCGGAACTCCCGGCAGCGCTCGCGCAGGTCGTCCTCGTCCAGCACGTACGCCGGGGTGCCGTACTCCGCGGCCAGGTCGCGGACGTCCAGGCCCGCGACGGTGAGCGCGCCGCCGGAGCCGCGCGCCACGTTGCGCGGCCACAGTTGCGGCACCAGGGCGTTGACGTCGACCGGGGTCCGGAGCCACGCGGGCCCCCGTGTGCCGATCTCGCCGTGCAGTGCGCCTGCCTCGTGAGCGCGCATGTCTACTCGTCTCCGCTTCGCGACTGCGGGGCTCGCAAGCTCACTCCTCGCGCTCGCACGCTACATCCGCTCCGGCGCGGACACCCCGAGCAGGTGCAGGCCGTTGGCGATGACCACCCGGGTGGCGTCGTTGAGCCAGAGCCGGGCCCGGTGGGTGTCGGTGATCTCCTCGTCGCCCTGCGGGGCGATCCGGCAGTTGTCGTAGAACCGGTGGTACGCCTGCGCGACGCTCTCCTCCAGGTAGCGGGCCACCCGGTGCGGCTCCCGCAGCTCGGCCGCGGTCGCCACCACCGCCGGGAACTCCGCGAGCGCCTTGAGCAGCTCGTTCTCCTTGTCGTGGCCGAGCAGCTCCGGCTGGAACGCGGCGGCGTCACCACGGGTCAGCCCGATCTCGGCCGCGTTGCGGGCCGCACCGGCGGTCCGGGCCGCGACGTACTGCACGTAGTAGACCGGGTTGTCGTTCTTGGCCCGGGTCCACAGCTCCACGTCGATGTCGATGGGCGAGTCGGCCGAGTAGCGGGCCAGCGCGTACCGGGCGGCGTCCACGCCGATCGCGTCGACCAGGTCCTCCAGCGTGACCACGGTGCCGGCCCGCTTGCTCATCCGCACCGGAGCGCCGTCGCGGACCAGGTTGACCAGCTGGCCGATGAGGATCTCCAGGTTGCGCGCCGGGTCGTCGCCGAAGCACGCGGACATCGCCTTCATCCGGCCGATGTAGCCGTGGTGGTCGGCGCCCAGCATGATCACGACCCGGTCGAAGCCGCGCTCCCGCTTGTTCAGGTAGTAGGCGCAGTCGGCGGCGAAGTACGTCCACTCGCCGTTGGACTTGCGCAGCACCCGGTCCTTGTCGTCGCCGAACTCGGTGGTCCGCAGCCAGGTCGCGCCCTCGGACTCGAAGACGTGCCCCTGCTCCCGCAGCCGGTCCAGCGCCGCGTCCAGCGCGCCCCCGTCGTGCAGGTCCTTCTCGTTGAAGTAGGTGTCGAACTCCACCCCGAAGTCGCGCAGCGAGGACTTGATCTCGGCGAACATCAGCTGGACGCCCTCGTTGCGGAACACCTCCTGGGCGGCGTCCTCGGTGAGGTCGAGCACGTCCGGCCGCAGCCGGACCACCTCGGCGGCGATCTCCGCGATGTACGCGCCGCCGTAGCCGTCCTCCGGCGCGGGCTCGCCCTTGGCGGCGGCCAGCAGCGAGCGGGCGAACCGGTCGATCTGCGAGCCGGCGTCGTTGAAGTAGTACTCGGTGCCCACGTCGGCGCCGGTGGCGCGGAGCAGGCGGCTGAGCGCGTCGCCGACGGCCGCCCAGCGGACCCCGCCGATGTGCACCGGGCCGGTCGGGTTCGCCGAGACGAACTCCAGGTTGATCCGCTGACCGGCGAGCGTGTCGCTGCGCCCGTACGCCGGGCCGGCCTCGACGATGACCTTGGCGAGCTGGCCGGCGGCGGCCGCGTCCAGGCGGATGTTCAGGAAGCCGGGCCCGGCGATCTCCACCGACTTGATCCCCGGCGCCTTGGCCAGCTCGTCGGCCAGCGCGGTCGCCAGCTCCCGCGGAGGAACGCCCACCTTCTTGCTGAGCTGGAGCGCCAGCGTCGAGGCGTAGTCACCGTGATCGGGATTACGGGGTCGCTCGACGGTGGTCTGCGCGGGCAGCGCGGCGCGGTCCAGTCCCCGCTCGTCGAAGACGGCGTGGGCTGCGGCGAGGACGACCTCGGCGAGTTCTGCGGGAGTCACTGATCCATGTTATCGGGGGTAGACTCGGGCACCGCGGAGGCGACCCAGCATGTGAACCGGCCCCGCGCTCCCCTGACCGACCGACCTGACGAGGCACGATGAGCATCAGCACCCCGGGCGGCCCGGAGCGCCGTCCCACCGTGGTCAGCACCGGCAAGAAGCCGGCCGCCGGCCGGCCCTCGGCTGCCGACAAGCCCGCCGCGAAGGCCGGCTCGGGCAAGACCGGGGGCGGCAAGGGCACGCCACGGCAGGGCGCCGGGGGCAAGGGCCGCAAGCCGGTCGCCCCGGTGAAGGTGAGCCAGGGCCGTTCGTGGGGCCCGATCGCCCTCTTCGTCGCGGTCGGCGTCCTGGCCGTGGGCATCATCGGCGTCGGCGCCTGGGCGGTCTACCAGGGCGGCCAGCCGTGGCAGAAGCGGGCCGAGGCGATCGACGGCATCGTCGACTACCGCGCCAAGGACAAGGACCTGGTCAAGGGCGGCAACCACCAGCCCGGCGCGATCAAGTACGACATCCTCCCGCCGGTCGGCGGCCCGCACAACCAGGCGTGGCAGAACTGCATGGGTGACGTCTACGACGCCCCGATCGCCAACGAGCACGCGGTGCACAGCCTGGAGCACGGCACGGTCTGGATCACCTACCGCCCGGACCTGCCCGCCGACCAGGTGGAGAAGCTCCGCAGCAAGGTGCAGGGCAAGGAGAAGACGATGCTCAGCCCGTTCGAGGGGCTGGACAAGCCGATCTCGCTCCAGGCCTGGGGCTACCAGCTCAAGGTCGACAACGCCGACGACGGCCGGATCGACGACTTCATCAAGACCCTGCGGGTGAACGCCTCCATCGAGGGCCCGAACGCGCTCTGCGACCAGGGTGTCACCGCCACCGGCACCGCCCCGCGCGACAACCTGCAGAACACCATGCCCCAGCAGCCCACTCAGTGAGGACGCCGCGATGACCGCTCCGGTGACCACCGACAGCGAACTGGACGAGGCTCCGGCCGCCGACCAGGGCGGCCGGGGCGCGGTGCGCCGCTACGGCCTGCTGGCGGTGGCCGCCGCCCTCGTGGTCGGGCTGGTCCTCGGGTACGCGGGCGGCCTGCTCACCCCGACGCTCACCCGTCCGGGTGAGAACTCGGCGGAGGCCGGGTTCGCCCGGGACATGACCGCCCACCACAACCAGGCCGTGGCGATGGGTCTGCTGGCGTTCAGCCAGGGCCAGGACCCCGAGGTACGCCAGGTCGGAGTGGACATCGCCACCGGCCAGCAGGGCGAGATCGGCACCATGCAGACCTGGCTGCGGTCCTGGAAGCTGGACCCGACCGGTGAGCAGGCGCCGATGGCGTGGATGAAGGACGGCGGCGGGCTGATCAAGAACGGCCTGATGCCGGGCATGGCGACGCCGGAGGAGATGGCGAAGCTGCGCGCGGCGAGCGGCCGCGAGTTCGACGTGCTCTTCCTCCAGATGATGATCCGTCACCACATCGGCGGGGTGCACATGATCGACGGCATCCTCGACGAGGGGGGCGACGACGACGTGCTGGCGGTCGCGCAGACGATGAAGAACACCCAGCAGAACGACCTGACCAACCTGAGCGCCGCACTGAAGCGCCTGGGCGGCACCCCGTAACACCCGCCCCACCCGATCCACCGAGGCCCGGTCC